>CAZIIB010000348.1:0-4858 GCA_964539125.1 uncultured Thermoanaerobaculia bacterium
GCGGGGCGGAAGCTCGGGCGCCACGTCGCGCTTGCGCCGGCGAAGCACGAACGGGAGTGGCTCCGCGCCACTCCCGTTTTCATTTGGAAGCCGAGGATCATGAGCTTCGAGCCCCCCCGTCCGGTCGCCTCCCGGGCGTCGGTGCGGGCCCTCGAGCTCGAAGGCCTGCTCGCCGTGGTGGCGGAGCTCGCCGCCACCGACCTGGGCCGGGCCGCGGTCGCCGGCCTGGAGCCGGCCGGCGAGGCCGCGGAGCTCGAGCCGCGCCGGCGGCGCTACGAGGAGGCCACCCGCCTTCTCGAAGACCGGCCTCTGGTCGCTCCCCTCGACGTCTCGATCGCCTCTCTCCTCGAGCGTCTCGCCTCCCCCACGGCCGGTCTCTCCGGCCTCGATCTCGTCCGCTTGGCGGATCTCCTCCGGGAGGTCCGCGCGGCCGCCGAGCGGATCGGCGAAGCCGACCCACCGTGCCCCGAGCTGGGCACTTTCGCCGCACGGCTGCCGGACGCCTCGTGGCTCCTGCGGCGGATCGGCGGCGTCCTGGATCGCCGGGGGGACGTCCGCGAGGACGCGAGCCCCGAGCTCGCCGGCCTCCGGCGGACCATCCGCACCTCCCGCGACCGCCTCTACGGCCGGCTCTCCGAGTACGTCCGGTCCCACGGCGAAGAGCTGTCGCAGGAGACCGTCCCCATGCGCGAGGGCCGGCTCGTCGTGGTGCTCCAGGCCGGCGCGCGCGGCCGCCTGAAGGGGCTCACCCACGGCCGCTCGGCCACCGGCAAGAGCTTCTACTTCGAGCCCCTCGAGGTAGTCGAGGAGAACAACACCCTGCAGCAGGCGTTCGACGACGAGGAGGCCGAGCGGCAGCGGATCGTGGCCGAGCTGGCGGACGAGGTGCGCCGGGCTCGCCCGGCGATCGAGGCCCACGTGGAGCTCCTGATCGCCCTCGACGTGGCCCAGGCCTCGGTGCGCTTCGCCGAGCGCGCCGGAGGGCGGCTCGCCGAGATCGCGCCGCGGGGCCGTCTCGCCCTGCGCGGAGCCCGCCACCCGCTGCTCGCCCCCGAGCTCGCCGACCTGCGCGAGGCGGCCCTGGGCCAGGCCGGCCACCGTGAGGCCGTCGTTCCTCTCGACCTCGACCTGGACGAGGGCGGCCGCTGCCTGGTGATCACCGGGCCCAACGCCGGCGGCAAGACGGTGGCCATGAAGACGGTGGGTCTGCTCACGCTGGCCCACCAGTGCGGGTTGCCGGTGCCGGCCGAGGTGGGCACACGCCTGCCGGTCGTGGGCGCTCTGGTGGCGACCGTCGGCGACGAGCAGGACCTCCTCGCCGAGCGCTCCACCTTCAGCGGCCGCCTCCTGCGGCTCGCGGAGGCGTGGGCGGCGGCGGGCCCCGACGCCCTGGTGCTCCTCGACGAGCTCGGCTCGGGCACCGACCCCGAGGAGGGCTCGGCCCTGGCGGTCACGCTCCTCGAGGGGCTTCTCGAGCGGCGCTGCCTGGCGGTCATCACCACCCACCTCACGCAGCTCGCCGCGGCGGCTCTCGAGACCCGGGGCGCCTCCTGCGCGGCGATGGAGTTCTCGGCCGCCTCCGGTGAGCCGACCTACCGCCTGCTGCCCGGCCCGCCGGGGGCGAGCGAAGCCCTGGCGCTCGCCCGGCGCCTGGGGCTTCCCGCCGAATGGCTCGACCGGGCCGAAGAGCGCCTGGGCACCGAGCACCTGAAGCTGCGGCGAATGCTCGCCGAGGTCGAGCGGGTCCGCCGCGAGCTGGCCGACGCCCAGGTCCGGGTCGAGCGCGAGCTCGAGCACCTGGAGGCCGAGCGTGCCGCGCTCTCGGACGAGCGCTCCTCGCTGGAGGCGGAGCGAAAGAGCCTGGCCAGGACCTACAAGGGCGAGCTCGACGCCTTCCGCCAGGAGACTCGGAAGCGGTTTCGCGGCGAGGTGGAACGGATTGTCGGCGAGGTGGAGGCCGGCCGCCGGAAGGGCCTGGCCGAGGAAGCGACGGAGCGGGTCTTCGAGGCGGCCCCGGCCTACACCGAGGCGGAGCCCGAGTCGGGCGGCCCTCTCGAGCTCGGCGGCCGGGTACGCCACAAGTCCCTGGGCTGGGAGGGCGAGCTCAGCGCTCTCGATCGCGGGCGGGCCGAGGTGAAGGTCAAGGGGAAGTGGCTTCGCTGCGCGGAGGACGAGCTCGTGGCGCTCGCGCCGGGGAGCGGTCCTTCCCGGGCCGGGGGCCGAGCGGGCGGTGGAGGGTCACGTTCCGCGGGGCGGGGGGGACGTTCCCAGGAGGGGATCGAGACGCCGAGCGGTGACCGGCAGGTGCCGGCGGAGCTCCACCTCCTGGGCCAGCGGGTCGAGGAAGCCCTGGCGCGCCTCGACGCCTACCTCGACGCTGCGCTTCTCGCCTCGCGCCAGGAGGTCCGGGTGGTTCACGGCCACGGCACCGGGCGGCTCAAGAAGGCGGTCCGCGAGCACCTGCGCGCCCATCCGGCGGTGGCCGCTCAGCGGGCCGGCAAGCCGAACGAAGGAGGCGACGGCGCCACCGTCGTGACCCTCAAAGGGGGTTGAACGGCAACCTAGAGGAAGAACAGACTCCCACCCCCTGTTTGGGTCTAAGACACCATGCCCCTGGGCAACATCCACCTGACCCCGCAGCTCGTGCAGGCGGTCCGCGACGCCGTCGACATCGTCGACATCGCTTCGGACCACACGCGGCTCCAGAAGGCCGGTCACCGGTACCGGGGCCTGTGCCCACTGCACAAGGAGAAGACCCCCTCGTTCAGCGTGGACCCGACCCAGGGCCTCTACTACTGCTTCGGCTGCGGCCGCGGCGGCGACGCCATCGGCCTCCACATGGAGCTGACCGGCGACGACTTCCCCGAGGCCATCGAGACCCTGGCCCGGCGCTACGGCGTGCCTCTGCCCTCGCGGCCGGCGCGCGCCGAGGGCCGCGGCTCGCAGCACCCCGAGATCACCCCCGTGCTCGAGGCGGCGGCGGCGTTCTTCGCGGGCGAGCTCCAGCGCCACCAAGCGCCCCGGGACTACCTGGAGCGGCGCCGCATCGACCCCGTTCTGGTCGAGCGCTTCGGACTGGGCTACGCCCCGGACGGTTGGCAGAACCTCCTGGACGCCCTGCGCTTCGACCATCCGGTCACCGCCCTCGAGGCCGCCGGCCTCGTCGGGCGCTCGGAGAAAAGCGGCCGCCACTACGACCGCTTCCGCCACCGCCTGATCTTCCCCATCAAGAACGCCTCCGGCCGGATCGTCGGCTTCGGCGGGCGCACCCTCGGCGACGACAAGGCGAAGTACGTCAACACCGCCGAGACCGACGAGTTCCACAAAGGGAGCCTCCTCTACGGCCTCGATTGCGCCAAGAAGGCGATCCGGGACGAAGGCCGGGCGCTCCTGGTCGAGGGGTACTTCGACGTCCTGGGGGCGGCCGCGGCCGGCATCGACTGGGTGGTGGCGAGCATGGGCACGTCGCTCACGCCGGCCCAGGCGAAGCTGCTCTCGCGCTACGCCGACGAGGTGGTGGTGGGCTACGACGGCGACGCGGCGGGGGAGACCGCCCACCGCCGCGCCCTCTCCGTGCTCCTCGGCGAAGGGCTCGCCGTACGCCGTGCGCGCTTCGGTGAAGGGGAGGATCCGGACTCGCTCCGCCTCGCCCAGGGCCCCGAGGCCGTGGTGGGGGCCGTCTCCACCGCCGGCGACTCGGTGGAGGAGGAGCTCGAACGGTTGGTGCCGCCCGAGGTGCGGCGCGACCCGCGGCGCCAGGCGGCGGCGGCCCGCGAGGTCGTGGCGCTCCTCGCTCCGGTACCCGACGCGATTCTGCGCTACGCCTATGCCCGCCGGGCCGCCGACCGGCTCGGAGTGCCCGCCGAGATGCTCGGCCGGCGTCTGGACGCGGGCGGTGGCGCCGAGCGCGGGAATCCCCGGGGCCGGGAGGGCGTTTCCCCCTCTGTGCCGGAAGGGGGGAGGAGTGTTCGGGGCCCGACGGACGGCGCCACGGTGCACAAGCTCGAGGACGAGGTCCTGGCCCGGCTCCTCGAGCCGGAGGGGCAGGTTCCGCCGCTCGATAGGCTGCCGCCGGAAGGCGTGTTCTTCGACCCGGTGGCCCGGAATATTTACCGGGCCATCTACGCTCTATATCGAAGGGACGGAGGTCCGCCGAGTGCTCGCGCCGTGGTGGACGCCTTGGGTGACGAACCGGAGGTCCTCACCCGGATCGCCCGATATCAGAATGAGCTCGAGTACCCGGCCGGCTGCCGTCGGCTCGGCTTGTTCGAATGCATCGACCGGCTGAGCCACCGCTGGAGGAAAGAGCGCTTGCGAGACCTGGTCCGGGAGATCCAGGAAGCCCAGCGCCGGGGTGACGAGGCACGCCTCGACGAGCTGCTGGACGAGAAGCAGAGGATCAGTCACATCCTGCATCGCGGCATCCCCGACACCCAGCCCGCCCCCGCGCGCACGGACGAACCCTAGGAGACCGATGTTGGCCACTGCGACCAAGGCAAAAGCAAAACCGATCGAGGAGAAGTACAGCGCGGTCAAGCAGCTCACGGAGCTCGGCAAGGAGAAGGGCTACCTCCTCTACGACGAGATCTACGACATGCTGCCGGACGAGGTGGTCTCCCTGCCCGAGGAGCTGGACGAGCTCTACATCCGGCTCGACGAGCTGGGCATCGACGTCATCGACCGTCCGGAGCGCTACCAGAACCGCGACGACCTGGACTCGATCTCGGGCGATTTCGAGAAGAAGGACGGCGACGACGGGCAGGACTACGCCCTCACCGCCCACGAGAAGACCAACGACCCGGTGCGCATGTACCTGCGGGAGATGGGCACCGTTCCGCTGCTCGACCGCGAGGGCGAG
>CAZIIB010000349.1:0-4856 GCA_964539125.1 uncultured Thermoanaerobaculia bacterium
CACGACGGTGAGCCCGGAGCTGACCCGGGCCGCGGTCGCCTTCCTGCGTCGGACGAGCCTGGAGATCGAGCCCCGGAAGCAGTGGCCCGTCGGCGGGATGCCCAGCTACGATCTCACCGGGCGGATCGCACCGGATCGCCGGGCCGAGCGCGGCAAGGTGCTCTGCGACTGGGGAGATGCCGGCTGGGGGCCCTCCGTCCGCCATGGGAAGTACCGGGACCACCATTTCTCCGACGAGCTCGTGACCGCGAGCCGCGAGCTGATCGAGACGTGGGCGCCCGAGCCGGCACCGGCGTGGGTCACCTGCATTCCGTCGAGGCGCCACCCGGAGCTGGTTCCGGACTTCGCGCGGCGCTTGGCGGAGGCCCTCGACCTGCCCTTCGAGCCGGCCCTGGTCAAGACAGCGGAGCGCAAGGAGCAGAAGGACATGGCGAACAGCACCAAGCAGGCGGGCAACGTCGACGGCTCTCTCGCCGTCGACCAAGAGCTGCCCGCCGGTCCCGTGCTCTTGGTCGATGACATGGTGGACTCGCGCTGGACGCTGACCGTCGCCGCCTGGCTTCTCCGCGAGCACGGGAGCGGTGAGGTGTGGCCGTTTGCGCTGGCCGACTCAGGAGGCAGCCCATGAGCCGTGCACTGTCCCCGAACACCCAAGCCATTCTGCTCTTGACGGCGCCCTTGATCGTCGGCCGTGCCAAGAGGTCCGCCGACCTGCTGACACCGGGTGAGTACAAGCGGCTCGCCCGACGCCTTCGCGAGCTGGAGGCTCAGCCCGCGGATTTCCTGGGCTCGGCGGCGGCGGAGCTCGTCTCGGCTTGCGAGCGTGTGGTCGAGAAATCTCGCCTCGAAGGGCTCCTGGCGCGAGGGTTCCTCCTGAGCCAGGCCGTGGAGCGCTGGCAGGCGCGCTCGATCTGGGCCGTCAGCCGGGCCGACCCGGAGTACCCCCGGAGACTGAAGAAGCGCCTCGAGGAGAGGTCGCCGGCTCTTCTCTTCGGTTGTGGAGACGCTCGGCTCCTGGAGAGCGGCGGCCTCGCCGTCGTCGGCTCTCGGCACGTGGACCCGGAGCTGATCGAATACACGGCGGAGATCGGCCGGCTCGCGGCGGCCGCCGGCCGCACGCTCGTCTCCGGCGGCGCCCGGGGCATCGACCAGGCGGCCATGCGCGGAGCGCTCGAAGCGGGAGGCCGGGTCCTCGGCGTGCTGGCGGACAGCCTCGAGCGGGCGGCACTCCGCCGCGAGCATCGGCGCTTCCTGATGGAAGATCAGCTCGTGCTGGTCTCTCCTTACGACCCCAACGCCGGTTTCAACGTGGGCCACGCGATGCAGCGGAACAAGCTGATTTACGCCCTCGCGGATGCTGCCCTCGTCGTGAGCGCGGACCTCGGCAAGGGCGGCACCTGGGCCGGCGCGACGGAGCAACTGGAAAAGCTCCGGCTCGTGCCGGTCTTCGTGCGGTCGACCGGTGACGCTCCGCCCGGCCTCGAGGCGCTGCGAGCCAAGGGCGCCCAGCCCTGGCCGGCGCCGCGGGACGCCGAGGGGCTCGCTGCCGCCCTCACGCCGCAGGCGAGGTCGAGCGGGGGGACCGTGGCGGAACCTTCCGGGCCCGAGCCGGTCCAGGCGAGCTTGTTCGAAGCGGGAGGCCCTCGCAAGTGAGCTCGGATACCTCGGAGCGGGGTCTCGAGCGGCTGATCTGTACGGCGCTGACGGGGCATCCCTGCGATCGAGGCGACGGGCAAGCCGGCGAAGTCGACGAGCGGCCGGCGGCCTACGCAGCCGGCTGGACCTGCGGCGCGCCGGAGGATTACGAACGGGAGTACTGCGTGGATCGGGCGCAGCTCTCGGCCTTCCTGTGGGCGACGCAGCCGGAGGCGGCCGAAGCGCTCGCCCTGGGCGAGGACGGCCCGACGCGCCGCAAGCTCCTGGCGCGCCTCGAAGGCGAGGTCACCAAGCGGGGCACCATCTACGTGCTTCGCCACGGAGTGAAGCACGGCCCCCATCACCTGGACCTGTTCTATGGCACGCCCTCGCCGGGCAACGAGAAGGCGCGTGGGCTCTACGAGGCCAACCGCTTCAGCGTCACCCGCCAGCTCCGCTACAGCCGGGACGAGACGCAGCTCGCCCTCGACCTCGCCCTCTTCATCAACGGCCTGCCCGTCGCCACCTTCGAGCTCAAGAACAGCCTCACCAAGCAGACGGTCGCGGACGCCGAGGAGCAGTACAAACGGGATCGCGACCCCCGAGAGAAGCTCTTCCAGTTCGGCCGCTGCGTCGTCCATTTCGCCGTGGACGACCACGAGGTTCGCTTCTCGACCCACCTCCAGGGCAAGGCCTCGTGGTTCCTCCCCTTCAACCTGGGCTGGAACGACGGCGCGGGCAACCCGCCGAACCCGAACGGCCTCAAGACCGACTACCTCTGGAAGCGGATCCTCACCCGGCAAGGGTTGACTGAAATCCTCGAGAATTACGCCCAGATCGTCGAGACGAAGGACCAGAAGACAGGGCGCAAGCGGCGGGCTCAGATCTGGCCCCGCTTCCACCAGCTCGACGTGGTGCGCAAGCTCCTGGCCGATGCCCGTCGGCGCGGCCCCGGCCGGCGCTATCTCATCCAGCACTCGACCGGAAGCGGCAAGTCGAACTCGATCGCCTGGCTCGCCCACCAGTTGATCGGCCTGTCGGCGGGCGGTGCGCCGGTGTTCGACTCGGTCGTCGTCGTCACCGACCGCCGCGTCCTCGACAAGCAGATCCGCAACACCATCCGACAATTCGCCCAGGTCTCCGCCACGATCGGCGCGGTCACCGGGGACTCGGGAAGCAAGAGCGCTCAGCTCAGCGGCTTCCTGCGGTCCGGCAAGAAGATCATCATCACCACGGTGCAGACCTTCCCGGCGGTTCTCGAGGCGATCGGGGACGAGCACCGGGGACGGAGCTTCGCCATCCTCATCGACGAGGCGCACTCGAGCCAGGGTGGTCGCACCTCGGCGGCGGTCTCCGCGGCCCTCGGGGCGGCCGGTGCGGAGGGGGACGAAGAGACGGTGGAGGACAAGGTCAACCGCCTCATGGAGTCGAGGAAGCTCCTGCCGAACGCCAGCTACTTCGCCTTCACCGCCACCCCCAAGAACAAGACGCTCGAGATCTTCGGGGAGCCCTTCGAGGAGGCCGGCCAGGTCAAGCACCGGCCGTTCCACACCTACACGATGAAACAGGCGATCCAGGAAGGCTTCATCCTGGACGTCCTCCAGCGGTACACACCGGTCGAGAGCTACTACCGGCTGGTGAAGACGGTGGAGGACGACCCCGAGTTCGATACCAAGCGGGCGAGCAAGAAGCTGCGTCGCTACGTGGAGGGCCACGAGCACGCGATCCGGCTCAAGGCCGAGATCATGGTGGACCATTTCCACCGCCAGGTGCTGGCCCGGAACAAGATCGGTGGGCAGGCGCGGGCGATGGTGGTGACGGGTTCCATCGCACGGGCGCTCCAGTACTACCACGCGATCCGTGACTACCTGGTCGAGCGAAAGAGCCCCTACCGCGCCATCGTCGCCTTCTCCGGGGAACACGACTTCGGCGGCCGGAACGTCACGGAGGCCTCCCTCAATGGTTTCCCGTCGAGCCAGATCGAAGACCGGATCCAGGAGGATCCCTACCGCTTCCTGGTCTGCGCCGACAAGTTCCAGACCGGCTACGACGAGCCCCTCCTCCACACCATGTACGTGGACAAGCCGCTCTCGGACATCAAGGCCGTGCAGACGCTCTCGCGCCTCAACCGCGCCCACCCGAAGAAGCACGACGTCTTCGTCCTCGACTTCATGAACGACGTCGACACCATCCAGGCAGCCTTCGCCGACTACTACCGTACGACGATCCTCTCGGAGGAGACGGACCCGGACAAGCTGCACGACCTGGCGGCGGAGATCGAGAGCTACCAGGTCTTCTCTCGCGAGGACGTGGAGGAGCTGGTGTCACTCTACCTGGGCGGTGCCGACCGCGACCGCCTCGACCCGATCCTGGACGCCTGCGTGGCGGTCTATCGGGAGGATCTCGACGAGGACGGCCAGGTGGAGCTCAAGGGGAAGGCGAAGGCGTTTCTGCGGACGTACGACTTCCTGGCCCAGATCCTTCCCTATCCTCAGGCCGGATGGGAGAAGCTGTCGATCTTCCTCAACTTTCTCGTGCCCAAGCTGCCGGCGCCCATCGAGGAAGACTTGTCGAAGGGGCTTCTCGAAGCCATCGACATGGACAGCTACCGGGTGGAGAAGAGGGCGGCGATGAAGCTCGAGCTCCCGGACGCCGACGCCGAGATCGAGCCGGTGCCGGCAGCCGGTGCCGGCCACAAGCCGGAGCCGGAGCTCGACCGCCTCTCGAACATCCTCCGGGCCTTCAACGACCAGTTCGGAAGCATCCCCTGGACCGACGCGGACCGCATTCAACGGCTCATCTCGGAAGAGATCCCGAGCCAGGTCGCCGCCGACACCGCCTACGAGAACGCAAGGAAGCACTCGGACAAGCAGAACGCCCGAATCGAGCACGACAAGGCGCTCCACCGGGTGATGAACGCGGTCCTCAAAGACGACACGGAGCTCTTCAAGCAGTTCATCGACAACGAGTCGTTTCGGCGCTGGCTCACGGACACGGTGTTCGACTTGACCTACCAGCCCGGCGTCCCGGCCCCTTGAGGGGCGGGAAAGGGCCGCGCCCGCGCGGGTCGAAGCGACCGTAGGGCGCCTTCCTCAAAGGGGGTTGACTTGGGCGTAATATGGGCGGTATAATCGCTTCTAACGAAGAACTGAAGGCCGCGGCGGGGCGTTCCCGGGCGGCCTGACACAGAAACGGCCCGAGCGAGGTACGAGCTCGCCCGG
>CAZIIB010000350.1:0-4835 GCA_964539125.1 uncultured Thermoanaerobaculia bacterium
CCCCCAGCTCCTGATCTTCGCCGACGACGTCAAGTGTACCCACGGCTCGACCGTCGGCCAGCTCGACGACGACGCGGTCTTCTACCTGCGCTCCCGGGGCATCGGCCGGGAGGCGGCCCGGAGCCTGCTGGTTTACGCGTTCGCGAGCGACATCGTCGGGCGCATCAAGGTACCCGAGCTGCGCCGCGATCTCGAGGAGCTGCTGTTCACCCGCCTGCCGAAGGGGGAAGTGGTTCGGCAAGCCATCTAGGCCGGAGGTCTCATGAAGCGTCCTACTCCGAACCGCGATAGCAGGTCATCTCGCACCGTCCTCGCCCTGCGCTCCCTGCGACGGACCACTGCGGGTACGCCTCAGTCGCTCCGGGCTTGCGGGCGGCACGATCTGACACACTCTCGCGGCTCTCGCCACGGAGGATCATGAGACCTCCGGCCACAGTGCTTCCGGACGCCCATGCCACCGTGACGGCATTCGACGTCGAGGGCGTGCGGGCGGAGTTCCCGGCCCTCCACCAGGAGGTCCACGGCCGGCCCCTGGTCTACCTGGACAACGCCGCCACCACCCAGAAGCCGCGGGCGGTGATCGAAGCGGTGGAGCGCTTCTACACCCGGGACTGCTCGAACATCCACCGCGGGGTCCACACCCTGGCCGAGCGGGCGACGGCGACCTACGAAGGAGCCCGCAAGCGCGTGGCCCGTTTCCTGGGCGCCGCCAGCCCCTCCGAGGTCGTTTTCACCCGTGGCACGACCGAGGCGATCAACCTGGTGGCCCGGAGCTTCGCCCGCCCCCGCCTCGCCCCCGGCGACGAGGTGGCGCTCTCCTGGATGGAGCACCACGCCAACATCGTGCCCTGGCAGATCGTCTGTGGGGAGGCGGGCGCCGTGCTGCGTCCGGTGGCGATCGACGACCGGGGCGTCCTCGACCTCGAAGACCTCGAGCGGGCGCTCTCGCCGCGTACCCGGCTGGTGGCGGTCGGCCACGTCTCCAACGCCCTGGGCACGGTCAACCCGATCCGGAAGATCGTGGAGATGGCCCGCGCCCACCAAGTCCCGGTCCTGGTGGACGGCGCCCAGGCGGTACCTCACCTGCCGGTCGACGTCCAGGCCCTGGGCTGCGACTTCTACGCGTTCTCCGCCCACAAGGTCTACGGCCCGAGCGGCATCGGCGTGCTCTGGGCCCGCGGGGAGCACCTGGCGGACATGCCCCCGATGCTCGGCGGCGGCGACATGATCCGCTCCGTCTCGTTCGAGGGCACCACCTACGCCGAGCCGCCGACGCGCTTCGAGGCGGGCACCCCCAACATCGAGGGGGCCGCCGGTCTGGCGGCCGCTCTCGACTTCCTGGACGGCCTCGACCGCCGGGCCCTGGCGGACCACGAGGCGGCGCTCCTGGCCCATGCCGAGGAGGAGCTCGCGGCGATCCCCGGCGTTCGCCGGGTGGGGACCGCGCCCGACCGCGCGGCCGTCCTCTCGTTCACCGTGGAGGGCATCCACCCCCACGACGTGGGCACCATCCTCGACGGCCGGGGGGTGGCGATCCGCGCGGGGCACCACTGTGCCCAGCCCGTCATGCAGCGTTTTCACGTGCCGGCCACCGCCCGGGCCTCCTTCGCCCTGTACAACACCCACGACGAGGTGGACGCGCTGGCGGCGGCGGTGCGCTACGCACAGGAGATGTTCGGCGTATGAGCGACCTTCGCGACCTGTACCAGGAGGTGATCCTGGACCACAACAAGAGCCCCCGGAACTTCCGCGCGATCGAGCACGCCGACCGCCACGCCCACGGCGACAACCCGCTGTGCGGCGACGTGGTGGACGTCTACGCCGAGGTCGAGGGGGGCCGCATCACGGATCTGGCCTTCCAGGGCTCGGGCTGTGCCATCTCGCAGGCCTCGGCCTCTTTGATGACCGACGTGGTCAAGGGCAAGAGCGTGAGCGACGCGCGCCATCTCGTCGAGCGGTTCCGGGCGCTGTTGACCGAGGAGGACGGCGACGGTGCGGCGCCGGAAGAGCTCGGCAAGCTGGCGGTCTTCACCGGCGTCAAGGACTATCCGATGCGGGTCAAATGCGCGACCCTCGCCTGGCATACCCTGGCGGCGGCTCTCGACCGGGAGAGCGAGGCCGTGGAAGCCGTGACCACCGAGGAGTGACATGGCGCACAGCAACAACCCGATGAAGCTCGATCTCGACGACGGCGACGAGGCCGCGGTCCCGGACACGCGGGCGCCGGAGCCGGACGTTCCGCGGGCGGAGGCTCCCGATCTCGAGGACCGGGTGATCCGGGCCCTGAAGACGGTCTACGATCCCGAGATCCCGGTGGACATCTACGAGCTCGGGCTGATCTACGACCTCGCCATCGACGAGGCGACCCGCGCGGTGCACGTCAAGATGACCCTGACCTCCCCGGCGTGTCCGGTGGCCGGCTCCCTGCCCGGAGAGGTTCAGCAGCGGGTCGAGAGCGTCGCGGGGGTCGAGCGGGCCGAGGTGGAGATCGTGTGGGATCCGGCCTGGAACCCGAGCATGATGTCCGAGGTCGCCAAGCTCGAGCTCGGCTTCTTCTGATCGGCCGGCTCCGTCGGCGAGCGGAATATCCGCCGCCGCCATCCGGTTAGCACTCCAGAGTCTGCTCCATAGCTGCCGAGCCCCGGCCAGGCTGCGTTTCGCCATCTCGGGTGCCAGGCGAGACAGGAACCACCGAAGTGCGGTAGGATATATGTCCCAAGCCTTCGGTGGAGAGCGACATGTCGGCGATCGACCAACCTTTGGAAGAGGAATCCTTCGATGCGCTGCTCGAGCGTCTTAGGCCGCGCCTCAAGCAGATCCTCTACAGGTACCAGGTTCCGCCCGAGGATGCGGAAGACATTCTTCAAGAAGCCTTGCTGGCCACCGTGCTCAAGTGGGAGCGGATCAAGAACCCCGAAGCCTGGCTGGTCGTCACCCTCAAGAATCGCTGCCTGATCTACTGGCGCCGCCGCCGCGGCAGCCTGTGCACGGCCGTCGACGCCGTGGCTCTCGAGCTCCTCTCCGAGCCGGAGGACCCGCCGCAGGAGCGAGAGCACATGCGTTGGGATCTCGACAACCTGATCGAGAACCTCCCCTCCCGGCACCAGGATCTGTTGCGCATGCGCTACCTCATGGGGCACAGCCCGTCCGAGGTGGCCGAGCGCCTGGGCTATTGCCAGTCGAGCGTCCGCAAGCTGGCGAGCCGTTGCCTGGCGCGGCTCTGTGAGCAGGTCGAAGCCGACAAGACCCCGGAGTAAGCTTCCGTGAAGGTTCCTTCGAGCGCCCGGCGCTCCCGTGTCGGTCTGTGGCCGCTCGCCGTCGCGATGCTCTGCACCGTCCCGGCCTGGGTCCTCGTCTCCTGCTCGCGCCAGACCGCTCCGCCTTCCGGACAGGGCAAAGGTGACGGCCGGACCGCGGCGGTCGCTCCCGCCTCCGGTTCCGCCACCGAGTCGGACGCCGACGTTCCCGAGGCCGTGGCCGGAACCCCCGCCGACTACGTCGCCGAGATCGAGGCGTGGCGCGAGCAACGGGTGGGTTCCCTGACCTCGGACGACGGCTGGCTCTCCCTGGTCGGCCTCTACTGGCTCGAGCCGGGCGACAACACCTTCGGGAGCACCCCCGACAACTCTCTGATCTTCCCCGAGAAGGCACCCAACCACGCCGGCACCTTCCACCTCGCCGACGGGAAGGTCACGGTCGACCCCGCGCCGCGCTCCGGGATCGTGCTGGCGGCGGACCCCGGCGTGCCGGTGGCGGGCAAGGAGCTCGCGAGCGACGCCCAGGGCGAGCCCACCGTCCTCGAGCTCGGGAGCCTGCGCTTCTACGTCATTCAACGCGGCGACCGGGTCGGGGTTCGGGTCAAGGACACCGAGAGCCCGGCGAGGAAGGCCTTCGCGGGCCTGGACTACTTCCCCATCGATCCGGCCTGGAGGGTCGAGGCCCACCTGGAGCGCGCCGAGGGCGCCACCGTGCCCGTGCCCAACGTCCTCGGTCAGGTGGAGGACGTGCCGTCGCCCGGCACCCTGGTGTTCGAGCTGCCCGGCGGCGGGGGCCGCACCTTCCGGCTCCGGCCGATCCTCGAGGAGGGCTCCGACGAGCTGTTCATCGTCTTCGGTGACCCCACCAACGGCCGGCGGACCTACGGCGGCGGCCGCTTCCTGTACGCCGATGCGCCGGGTCCGGACGGGCGCGTGGTCCTGGACTTCAACCGAGCGTACAACCCGCCCTGCTCCTTCACGCCCTACGCCACCTGTCCCCTGCCGCCGCCGGGCAACAAGCTGCCCCTGGCCGTGACGGCGGGAGAAGAGAAGTACGCGCACGAGGTTCCTCACCACTCTGCCGGCTGAGGCCGGGCCGGGGGGGCACGCCGGGAGGAACAGCGCGAGCTGATCGGACTTCGGGCCGGGTCGGACTCTTCGGCGGCGCACGTTGGGACGGCCTGCCCCCATGTACGAGGGAGTCGAACTCGGAACCACGGCCGAGACCGAGCCAAGCCAGTTCATTCTCCCGAGCTTCTCCGATGCGGCAACCCCAATCGAAGAGCACGACCGAGTCATAGGCTCGGGCATTCCGCACTTCGTTCCGGCCAAGGTCCGCTCCAACGACCGACCCCGTCGAGCCCCCCCTCTCTCTCCCCCACACAGCGTGGGCGGGGGGGCGCCGTGCCCACAGCCGACGAACGGTGGGGCGGAGCGGGGCTCCCGTTCCGGGGGGCGTCTGAGCCCCGTCAGCGCGAGGACGGTAGAAGGGCCCCGGCGCGCACGGACGGACCCAAGCCGAGGCCCCCGCCAGCCTCCCCCCGACCCACCAGCCCCCGCCCGTCCCCCCCACCCGAG
>CAZIIB010000351.1:0-4816 GCA_964539125.1 uncultured Thermoanaerobaculia bacterium
CCGGCTACCTGCACCTGGGCCACGCGGTCAACGCGGTCTACGTGTGGGGCCTGGCCCGGGCCGCGGGCGGCCGCGTCGTCCTGCGCATCGAGGACCACGACCGGATCCGCTCGCGCCCCGAGTACGAGGCCGCGATCCTCGAGGACCTGGACTGGCTCGGCCTGGTGCCCGACGCCCGGGCTCCGCGCCAGAGCGAGCGCTCCGGGCGCTACAGCGGGGTCCTTGCCGATCTCGAGGCGCGGGGCCTCGCCTACCCCTGCGTCTGCAGCCGGCGCGAGATCCGCGAGCGCTCGCCCGGTGACGGGGGCGAGGGGGACGAGCTCCGCTACCCGGGGACCTGCCGCGAGCGCGGCGTCGACCCGGCCTCGACCCCGATCCGCCGCCTGCGCCTCGAGCGCCGGGAGGTGGTGTTCATCGACCTCCTCCTGGGCGAGCAACGCCAGGTGCCGGCCGAGCAGTGCGGCGACCTCCTGTTGCGCGACCGCGACGGCCACTGGAGCTACCAGCTCGCGGTGACGGTCGACGACCTCGACCAGGGGATCGACGTGGTGATCCGGGGCGAGGACCTGCTCGCCTCGACCGGCCGGCAAATCCAGCTCGGCCGCCTCCTGGATCCGACCGGGGGCCGCAAGGTGCCAGCCACTTTTCTGCATCACCCGCTGGTCTACCGGGACGACGGCTCGAAGCTCTCGAAGTCCGACCGGGACACCGGCCTCCGCGAGCTCCGGGCCGCCGGCTGGAGCCCGGCGCGGGTGCTGGGCGAAGCCGCCCGGCTGGCCGGCCTCCAGGCCGGGACCCAGGGAGCGGCGCGGCCGCTCTCCGCCCGCGACCTGGCGGAGCTCTTCACCTGAGCGCCGCCGGCCGCGGGCGGACCTCCGAGACCCCTTGCGTCCCGCTCTTCCCCGCCCTGTCCCGTTCGTCCCACCGGCGGAGCGGCGGGCCCGGAGGGCGCCTCTATACTGGCGTCGTGACCGTCCTCCGCGAGGTCGACGAGCCGACCGCCATCCGGGAAGAAGCCTCGCAGCCCGGCTCGCCGGGCCTCCGGGCGGCGGCCGGCGACGAGGCCGCGGCGCTCGGCCGGGACGCGGAGCGCCGCGCCGCGCGGCGGCGCTTCGTCCTCGCCTGGCTGGGGCTGACCCTGGGCCTCGGCCTGCTTCTCTTCTTCTACAAGTACCTGGGCGAGGTGACCGAGGGCGCGGAGGGCCCGTGGCTCTTCCCGCTGATCACCGAGCTCACGGGCGCCGTCGGCGCGGGCCTCCTCTACCTCGGCCTGCGCCCGTTCATCCGCCGCTTCCCGCTCGACACCGGGCGGGCGGCGCGCCGGATCCCCTTCTACCTGGTCGCCCTCGCGCTCTTCGCCTTCCTCCACACCACCTGGATGTGGGCCTCGCGCTCGGTGCTCATTCCGCTGGCCGGCCTGGGACGCTACGACTACGGACGCATGCCCCTCCGGTACTTCATGGAGCTGCCGGTCCAGATCGTCACCTTCACGATCATCGTCGCCGCGACGCACGCCGTGCGCCGCCTGCGCGCCGCCCGGGAGCGCGAGCTCCGCACCGCCCAGCTCGAGTCGAGCCTGGCCCGCTCCGAGCTCCGGAACCTGCGCCTCCAGCTCCAGCCCCACTTCCTGTTCAACGCCCTGAACACCATCTCCTCGCGCATGTACGAGGACCCGGAGGCGGCCGACGAGATGCTCGACCGGCTGGCCGAGCTGTTGCGGATCTCACTGCGCACGGCGCAGACCGACGAGGTGCCGCTCACGACCGAGCTCGAGACCCTGGAGCGTTACCTCGCCATCATGCGCGCGCGATTCGGCGACCGCCTCGACGTGGAGGTCGCCGTGGAGCCGGCGGCGCGCGCGGCGGTGGTGCCCTCGATGATCCTCCAGCCGCTGGTCGAGAACGCCGTGCGCCACGGCAACGCCGAGCGGACCGGACGCGGGAGCATCCGGGTGCGGGTGGCCCGGGAGGACGGCGCCCTGTCCCTGGAGGTCCGGGACGACGGGCCGGGCGCGGCCGCCGGTCGGGACGTCCTGGCCCGGGGCACCGGCCTCTCGGCGACCGCCGAGCGGCTCCACCTGCTCTACGGCGCGGCGGCCCGCTTCGAGGCCGGAAACGTCCCCGGCGGCTTCCGGGCACGGGCGCTCCTCCCCTTCCGGACGCCCGGGGACCGGGGGGAGGCGCCCGAGTGATCCGGGCGCTGGTGGTGGACGACGAGGCGCCGGCGCGGGCCAAGGTCGTGAAGCTCCTGGCGGCCGAGCCCGAGATCGAGGTGGTGGGCGAGGCTGCGGACGGCGAGGAGGCGGTGGAGCGGATCCGCGAGCTGGCGCCCGATCTCGTCTTCCTCGACGTCCAGATGCCGCGGCTCGACGGCTTCGGCGTGATCGCCGAGGTCGGGGTCGACGCCATGCCGCGGGTGGTCTTCGTCACCGCCTACGACGACCACGCCCTCGAGGCGTTCGAGGTCCACGCCTTCGACTACCTGCTCAAGCCGTTCTCGCCGGCGCGCTTCCGCCGCGTCCTCGAGCGCGTGCGGCGCGAGACGGCCGGAGCCGACCTCTCCCGCCGCCTCGACGAGGTCCTGCGCGCGGCCCGGCCCCGCCCGAGCTACCTCCGGCGGATCCTGGTGAAGAAGGGCGACGAGCGGGAGGTCCTGCTCCCCCTCGACCAGGTGGACGTGATCCGCTCCGAGCGCAACTACCTGCGCTTCGTGACCCCCGAGCGCGAGTACCGGCGCCGCGGCACGCTGACCGACCTCGTCCGGCGCCTCGACCCGGAGCGGTTCCTCCGGGTGAGCCGGTCGGAGGTCGTGCGCCTGGACGCCATCCGCGAGCTCCAGCCCTGGTTCCACGGCGACTACCGGGTGGTCCTGCACGACGGCACGGTGCTGACCTGGAGCCGCCGCTACCGCGCGAAGGTCAAGGACGAGTTGTAGAGAGGGACGCCACCTCCCCCGCTCCGGTGGTCCCTGCGGGCTCCCGGACGTCCCCGAACGGTGGGCGGGACGGGTCGGTGCGCGCTCTCCTGGCCCCGGACCGAGACCGAAAGGAGCCCGCGATGGACGCCGTCCCCACCCTCGCCGCCGTTCCCGAGCCCGCCCGGGCCCGGGCGCTCGCCGCCTCCCGCACCGCCGAAGGGGCCGTCCTCGCCATGGCCGCCGCCAAGCTCGCCCTCCATCTCGTCACCGCCGGGGCCTTCGGTTACGGCTTCTTCGTCGACGAGCTCTACTACCTGGACACCGCCCGCCACCTGGCCTGGGGGTTCGTGGACCTCCCGCCGCTGCTCCCGGCGCTGACCGCCCTGGTGCGCTCGACCCTCGGCGACTCCCTCCTCGCCGTCCGCCTGTTGCCCTCCCTGGCCGGGGCCGGCCTGGTGGTGCTCGCCGCGTACCTCGCCCGGCGGATGGGAGGCGGCCCGTGGGCCCAGGCGCTCGCCGCCCTGGCGGTCCTGGTCGCCCCGATGAACCTGGCGATCGACAGCTTTCTCTCGATGAACGCCTTCGAGCCGCTCTTCTGGATGGGGTGCGCCGCCCTCCTCGTCCACCTGCTCGACGGCGGCGACCGGCGCTGGTGGCTGGCCTTCGGCGCCCTGGCCGGCGTCGGCCTGCTCAACAAGCATTCGATGCTCTTTTTCGGCGTGGCGGTGGCGCTGGCGCTCGTCCTCACCCGGCAGGGCCGGCGAGCCCTCCGGAGCCGCTGGATCTGGCTCGGCCTCCTGGTGGCGTTCGCCATCGTCCTGCCCAACCTCGCCTGGGAGGTCGGTCACGGCTTCCCCCACCTCCAGATGCTGGCCAACATCCGCGCCGACGGCCGCAACGTCGACCTCTCTCCCGGGCAGTTCCTCGCCCAGCAGGCGCTCGCCATGAACCCCCTGGCGTTGCCCCTCTGGCTGGGGGGCCTGGCCTGGCTGCTCGCCGGCCGCGCCGGGCGGCGGTACCGCGTGCTCGGGATCACGTACCTCGTCCTGCTCGCCGAGATGCTCCTCCTCGACGGCCGGATCTACTACCTGACGCCCGCCTACGCCATGCTCTTCGCCGCCGGCGGAACGGCCCTCGAAGGGTGGCTCGGCCGGTCGGGCAGGGCGCGCGCCCGCATCCTGGTGCCCGCCGCTTTCTCCGGGCTGCTCTTGGTCTCCGGAGCGGTTCTCGCGCCCTTCTTCGTACCGCTCCTGCCACCCGCGACCTACCTCCGCTACGCCCGGGCGCTCCACTTCGACCAGCCGCGGATCGAGACCCACCGCCTGGGGCCGCTGCCCCAGCTCTTCGCCGACCGCTTCGGGTGGCCCGAGATGGCGCGCGAGGTGGCGCGGATCTACCACGCGCTGCCTCCCGCCGACCGGGCGCGCGCCGCCGTCTTCGGCCAGAACTACGGCCAGGCCGGGGCGATCGATCTCTACGGGCCGGCTCTCGGCCTGCCGCCGGCCCTCTCCGGGCACCTGGCCTACCACGACTGGGGGCTCCACGGGTTCACGGGCGACGTGCTGATCGTCCTCGACGACGACCGCGAGACCCTCGAGCGCTACTTCGCCGACGTGCGCTACGGCGGCCACGTGAGCCATCCCTACTCCATGCCGTACCAACACTTCGACGTCTGGGTCTGCCGCCGGCCGAGGGTCTCCTTCGCCGAGGTCTGGCCGCGGCTGAGGAAGCTCGACTAGAGGCTAGCGGGCCTAGCGGACCTAGCCGCTCCGGCCGGCGGGAACGGCCTCGTCGGCCAGGGGCAGGAGGATTCGGAAGCGCGTGCCCCGGCCGACCTCGCTCTCCACCCGGATGTGGCCGCCGCTCTGCTCCACCGTGCCCACGACCGAGGCCAGACCGA
>CAZIIB010000352.1:0-4800 GCA_964539125.1 uncultured Thermoanaerobaculia bacterium
CGCTGAAGTCCATCGATCCCGCCGTCACGGACTTCTCCGACCTCGCTCCCCTGAAACGGGATCTCTCCGGCGCTCGCGTGGTGGTGCTCGGGGAGGCGACCCGGGGCGACGGCAGTGACTTCCTGGCCAAGACCCGGTTGATCCGGTTCTTGCACCAGGAGATGGGGTTCGACGTCCTGGCGCTCGAGTGCGGGTTCTACGCCTGCGATGGCGCTTGGCGGGAGGGCTCCTCGCCCGAGGCCGAGCGCCAGGAGCTGACCTCCAGCCTCCCCCCGTACGACACCGGGAGCGAGCAGTTCCGGCCGCTCCTCGACCTCGTCGCCGCGAGCCGCGGGAGTGGCCATCCCTTCGTCGTGGGCGGCGTCGAGCCGGAGCTGAACGGCGACGCCTCGGGCTACCTGGACGAGCTGCGCCACGTGATCCGCCGCCAGGGCTCCGACCCGGTCGCCGTCTCGGGCTTCGACGAGGCGGTGGAGATCGTACGGAACCTGGCGCGGGAGGCCTACGTGTCCGGCCAGAAGCCGGCGCCTTCCAAGCGGGCCCGGAGGCGCTTCGCCCGGACGCTCGACGAGATCGCCGATCTCCTGGGCGCCCCGGCCAAGGACGCTCCGTCCCCGCCGAGCGCCGAGGAGCTCTCGTTCTGGCGCCAGGCCCTCGAGAACCTGAGAACCCAGGCCGCGATGTCCTGGCGTCTCGGCGTCTATCGGCCGGGCCACGGCGTGCCCCCGGAGGTCACCAGCCTCTCGAACCGCCAGGCGGCGAAAAACGTCCTCTGGCTGGCCGACCGACGCTATCCGGGGCACAAGGTCGTCGTCTGGACCTGGACCTCCCTCACGGCCCGCCACACCGGGGAGCTCGAGACCGGAGACGTCGACACCAAGGCGCGCCTCGAGCGGTTCACGACGATCGGGGACGTCCTCGACGACGCCCTGGGGCAAGCGGCCTACCTGGTGGCCTTCACCGCCTACCAGGGGTCCTGGGGAGTCCCGTACCGGGAGCCGACCCGGATGCTCCCGTCCACGGCGGGCTCCTTCGAGGATCTGATGGGCCGCACCGGCCTCGAGGCGGCGTTCGTCGACCTTCGCGGCCTGGCGAAGGCCGGCGCGGGCGGCCGCTGGCTCGCCGGACCTCTGATCGCCCGGCCCCTCTCGTTCAAGGAGCTCCGTGGCTCCTGGCCCCGCCACGTCGACGCCTTCCTCTTCCTGCGCACGATGGAGCCGAGCCGGCCCGTGCACCCGGCCGCCGCCTCGTCCCCGGCTGTCAAAGGGCTTCCGATAGTCTGGAAGCTCCGAGTCAGGAGAGAGCCATCCTGCCGCCTTTGCCCAGCGCGCTGCGCTCCGCTGCCCGAGCCCTCCGCCGGCGTCCTGCCCAGAGCCTCGCCGCGGTGCTCGCCTTCGGCCTCGCCTTCGGCTTGACCACCTCCGCCTTCAGCATCGCCTGGGGCAGTCTCTACCGCGGTCTCCCCTACCCGGGAGCGGACCGCCTGGTGCGGGTCCAGACGACGGATGCCTCGGGAGCCCCGGAGGTCGGCGTGCGGTTGCGCGACTATCTCGCCTGGCGCGGGCAGGGCGACTCCCTGGAAGGGATGGCCGCCTGGGTCGCCGTCGGCACGCGAATCACCGGGGACGGCGACTACCCGGAACACTACGACGCAGCCTACGTGACGGACGGGTTCTTCCGTCTCGTGGGTGTCGATCCGCGCTTCGGGAGGAGCCTGAGGATCCCGGGCGACATCCACGGCGTGGACCCCGGGGCGGTCATCAGCCACCGGCTCTGGACCGTCCAGCTCCACCGGGATCCCCACGTCCTCGGGCGAGAGATCGAGGTCTGGAATCAGCCCTTCCCCATCGTCGGCGTCATGCCCGAGGGCTTCCGCTTCCCCCTGAACCACGACGTCTGGGTGAGCCTGGGGGCGCTGCTGCAGGAGGTCCCGGCCGTCGGCCGGTTCCTTCTGCGGACCAGGGCGGCGCCCAGCGAGCTCACCCCCCTGCTGCGCCGCGAGGTCGCCTCCATCGACCCGGAGCTGGCGGTGATCGACGTCGGTTCGATCGCCGACGCGATCGCCCACAAGACCTCGCGCTGGCGGCTGCTTTCGGCCGCCTTGACCCTCTTTGGCGGCAGCGCGGTCGCCCTCGCGGCGATCGGCCTCTACGGCGTCCTGGCCTTGCTCCTCCTGACCCACCTGCGAGCCCTGGGGATCCGCTCGGCGCTCGGCGCCCGGCGAGGGCACATCGCGCGCGCCCTCCTCGGCCCGGTGCTGGCGCCGGCGGCGGTGGGGCTCGCCCTGGGTCTCGCCCTCTCCCTCGCCGTGGCCCGGCTGCTCGGCAGCCTCCTGGTCGGCGTGCCCTCCTGGGACCCACCGAGCTTCTCCCTGGCGACCGCGGTGATCGGCGCGGCGGTGCTCGTCGCCTGCTGGAGCCCACTCCACCGCGCCTTGCGCCTCGACCCCGCGAAGGTCCTGCGGCGGGACTAGCCCGCGCGGCGACTCCGCGCAGGCCTCCGGCCCACACCCTCGGCCCGTTCCGAGACCGAAGCGGGAATCCGGCGGGTCGGGTCCGTCTCTTCAGCCGGTTTCCAACCCGAACCTGTCCACAAAGGAGGAGAACGAGGTGAAGACTCGCTTCCCGATCGTCGTTTGTTTGGTACTCGCCCTGTGGTCGTTTCCCCTCGCCGCCCAGGCGGCCGGCGCGCCCGGACCGACGCTCGTCGGCCGATCCCTGACCAGCGCTCCCCTGGCATCGTTACCCGCCGCGGTGAAGGCCGCGCCGGAGGAGATCGAGGCCATCGCCAAGTTCAACGCCTCGGGTACCACGATGGCCGAGAACGGCTTCACCCGGAGGCTGTCCCGCAGCCGGGAAGTGCGGCTCTCGGCGGCCGATCTCTCCCGCCCGACGCCCTTCGCCCTGGCCGGCGGCACGGTCACTCGCTCGGCTCGCGGCAGCCTGGTCTGGACCGGCGAGATCCAGGTGTCCGAGGCGTACGGATTCCGCCTGCACCTGGACTCGGTCTCCCTGCCGCCCGGCACCCGGGCCTGGACCTACGGCGCCGCCGGCGAGGCATTGGCCCTCAGCCCGCGGCTTCTCGCCAGGGGCGGGGAGGTCTGGAGCGGCGTCGTCTCCGGCGAGCGGGGATGGCTGGAGGTCGCCGTGCCCGCCGCCGCTCTCGGACCGGGCACCGACGCTCACTTCACTCTCGATCGACTTCTGGAGATCGTCGAGCTCGACCGCCGGGGACGGCCGGTCACGAGCTCGAGCCTCGCGCCCAAGAGCCACTGCTTCGTCGACGCCACCTGCGCGGAGCCGGACTATCCGAAGGAGATCGACGATTACCGCCGCGCCGTGGCGTACATCGGGTACGTCGACCATGGGAACGGCTTCCAGTGCAGCGGTGCCTTGCTCGCGGACTCAGACCCGCTGCAGGTGAGCCAGCGGGCCTTCTTCCTCACCGCCCGTCACTGCATCTCCAGCCAGGCGGCGGCGGAGACCGTGGAAGCCAGCTTCACGTACCAGACCAAGACCTGTAACGGCAAGCTCGCGAGCGCCCACCGTGTGAGCGGGGCCGACCTCCTGGCCAGCGTCGAGGACAGCGACTCGAGCCTCCTCGAGCTCCACGGCCTGCCGCCGAACCCCTATTTCCTGCCCTGGAATCCGGCCAACGGTTTCGCGGACGGCGACATCCTCCACCTGATCTCCCACCCCGGAGGCCGGCCGCAGCAATTCACGCGCCTCCAGGCCGTGCCCGACTGCGCCAACGACGCCGGGCACTTCAGCACGCTGCCGGTTCTGGGCGGTGCGGGGCCGGGCTCCTCGGGGTCAGTGGTCGTGAACGCGGCCGGCGAGGCGGTCGGGCAACTCGGAGGTGCCTGCGCCTACAAGCCCATCCCGGCAGACACCTGCGGCGATCCCGAGATCTACGTCTTCTTCGGCCGGTTCCAGCGCGCCTACAGCGCCTTCGCCCCGTTCCTCAATGCGCCGCCGCCCCCGCCCGAGAACGAGTACTTCACCGACCCGACCTATCCGGGCTGGAAGTTCCGGGTGGTCATCTCCGGCGGCGCCCAGCCGATCCTCGGCACGCACGAGGCCTCGTGCCTTCCCGAGACCGTCTGTGTCTCCGGCGCCCTCCCCGGCCGCTCCGAGCTCTTCATCCGGATCGTCGGTCCAAAGCCCAACGGCAAGCTCTGGCCCACCCTGGTCAAGTTCTCCACGTCGCAGATCGACGTCTGGGTGCGCCAGCTCTCGAGCGGAGTGGAAAAGCACTACACCCTCCGGGCCGCCGCGTTCGGAGTCGACGAGCTCCCCGGTCTGTTCGACCGCATGGGCTTCGATCCATAAGGGCGCGGCCGAGCCCCGCCCCGGACGTCCCGAGGCCCCTCTCTCGCCCGCGCGGGAGAGGGGCCTCTTTCTCGGAGCCCGAGGGCCTCAGACCGGCTTGTAGAGGGCGAGGTACGCCGCCGTCGCGCCGAAGAACGGCAGCAGCCACCAGAAGAGCGTCGCCAGGCGCGGCACCTTGCGCAGGACGAAGGGGCTCGCGCCGAGGATCACCCAGATCCCGACCTTGAGCCACGCCCAGCCGGGGATGCCGGTCTGCATGGCGCCCAGGCTGGAGAGGGCACCGAAGCCGGCGACCAGGATCAGGAGCAGCGCGATGCCGTGGGTGGCGCCGGCGAGCTTGCGAATCTTGCCCGCGCCACCGCCACCGTCGCGGGCGGCCATCTGGGCGGCGGCCGCGCCTCCGAGCGCGGTGAACAGGAAGAAGACTCCGAGTAGGTGGAGGACCTTGTACGCAGCTAGGCTCATGGCG
>CAZIIB010000353.1:0-4780 GCA_964539125.1 uncultured Thermoanaerobaculia bacterium
CTCACGCGCCTCGTGCCGGTCGAGGGCCGGGTGGTCGCCTCGGGAGAGGGCGGCGCGCCGATCGCCGGCGCCACGGTCTCGCCGCTCCGGAACCTGGTCCTGGGCTTTCCGGGCCAGTTGAGCGAGCTGGGCGAACGGCATCTCGCCGGCAACTTCGAGGCGACCACCGACGACGACGGCCGCTTCCGCATGCTCCTGCAGCCAAGGGTCGGCTACGTCGTCGCGGTGCGCGCCGAAGGGTGGACGCCCCGCTTCCTCGGCAACGTTCGGCTGCCGGCGTCCGCCGAGGATCTCCGCAGCATCGAGCTCTCCCCCGGCGCGAGCCTCGCGGTCGGCTGGAGCGTCCCGCCCGCCGCCGGCGGGGGGGCCGGCGGTTACGACCGGCTGCAGCTCGTTCCCCTGGACAAGCGCTACCCCGAGCCGCTCGGCTTGAACGGCGTGCTGGCGGTCTGGGCGCGGCCCCTGGGTGGGGCGGGGAGCTTTGGCACGGCGACCTGGCCCTCCCTGCCTCCCGGACGCTACGAGGTCTGGTCGAAGGCGCCCCCGAGCGGTGCCCACAGCCTGGTTCCGCGGCGCCTCGCCCGGGTCACGCTCGCGCCGGGAGCCTCCGAGACCCTGACGGTCGACATTCCGCAGGCGCCGCCGGGCGGCGCCGCGGCCGCTGCCGGCAAGGGGGCCGAGGATCTGGAGATCCTGCTACCGGAGATGCCGCGCCCCGAGCTCGAAACGCTACGGGTCCGGACCTGGCCGGAGGGAGCCCGATCGGCTGGAGAGGGCGCAGGGGGGCGCGACCTCCGGTTCCGGGCGGAGGCCGTGAGCGGCGGCACCCTGTTGCGGCTCCCCGCGGCGTGCCGCGAGGGAGCGGAGCTGACCCTGGCGACCTCGAAGCGGGTGGGTGCCCTGGGACCGATCGACCTGGCGCGGCCCCACGCCTGCGCCGGGGCGCCCGGCACCCATCGCCGTCTGGCACTCTTCCCGCGGTCCGACCTGGCGCTCTCGGTCCGGTCCGAGGCCGGCTCCTCCCTTCCCGCCGGCGGTGAGCTGACGGTCCGGCCCTGCGCCCAGGTGCGGGCCGATCCCACGGCACCCCGCCTCGCCATGGGGGTGCCGGTGGTCCTGCCGGAAGCGAAGGGCGAGGAGAAGCCGGCGCCCGGCCCGGGGAAGGTGGAGACGCCGGTTCCGGCGGGCTGCGTCGACCTGACGCTCCGGGTCGGCGAGTTCGCCCCCCTCACCTGGCACGACCTGAACCTCGAAGCGGGCAAGTCCAAGGACCTGGGAGACTTCCAGCTCCGCCTCGGCGCCGCCCTCCTGGTACGGGTGCTCTCGGCCCAGGACGGGCGGGCCCTGGCCGGGGTGAAGGTGTCGGCGGTCGAGACGGACGCGGTGGAGGAGGTCGTCCGGGCGGCGGGGGCGGCGCTCTCCGGCATTCCCGGCGGCGCCGAGCGGGCGCGAACCGCCCTCCAGGGCCCCGCCACCGGGCGGGACGGCTGGGTGCGGCTTTACGGCCTGCCCACCGGGGGGCGGCTGACCGTGCTCCTGCTGGGCCCGGGCCGCCACCTGCCGGAGCTCAGCCGAGAGGTCCAGCTCTCCCCCGGCGAGGAGCGGGTGCTGGACGACCTGGAGCTCGGTCCCCCGGCGGCCCTGACCGTCCAGGTCGAGCTGTCGAGCGAGCTCGAGGACGACGGCGCCGAGCCGTACGAGGTCTACCTGGACCGTGCCGACCCGGCCACTCCGCGCCTGAGCCTCTCCCAGCATATTCCGCCCGACGGACGGGTGAGGTTCGAGGAGCTCCTGCCGGGCAAGTGGCGCCTCATGGGCCTGGTGAGGGTCGCCGACGGCCGCCCGTTCCCCGGGGGTTCGGACGAGGTCGTCGTCGCCCCCGGAGCGGACTCCAGCATCCGCCTCGAGCTCGGCAACCGGGTCTTCCGGGGCCGCGTGACCTTCGAGGGCACCCCGGTCGAGGGCTACATGAACCTGAGGCCGCTCTCCCCGCCGGACCGCAACGGCATGAACGTCCGCCTGGATGAGCGAGGCGAGTTCCGCGTTCCCCTCGAGGGACCGGGAACGTACACCGTGCGGGTGAGCTCCCTTCACCGGAAGCGACTTCCCGATGCCGTTGTCCCCGAGATTCGCTTCGAGGACCCGGACGACCCGGTCGAGATCCGCCTCCCCGAGGGCCAGATCGCTGGGGTGGTGGTGGACAAGGAAGGCCGGCCGGTCCCCGGGGCGAAGGTGAAGAGCCAGAGCAACCTGCCGGTCGAGGAAGGCGAACGCTTTCGTGAGATGCACCGCCTGGACCGGTCGAGTCTGCAGGGCGACTTCACGATCAAGGCCCTCCCACCGGGGACCTGGACCCTGATTGCGGAGGCGGAGAACGGAGAGAGCCTTCCCCGAACCTTCGACCTCGCCGCCGACCAGCACGTAGGAGGCGTGCGCCTCGTGGTGGAGGACCGCACCGACCTTCACGGCAGGGTGGTAGACATTCTGGGCCAGCCGGTGCCCGGTGCGCTCCTTCTGATAACACCGCACACCGAAGCGGCAGGAGAGATCCCGGAGCGGATCCAAGCGACGACCGATGGTCTCGGACGGTTCACCGCCGCGACGGTCCTTACAGGTAGGCTGGCGAACGTTCAAGTCGTCGAGCCGGACGGTTCGGCCACTGCGGTGCTCGTGGAGCTGACGAAGGAGACGCTCGTTCAGCTACCCGCGCTTTCGGCGCCTGCCGCGATCTCGCTGCCTTGCGCAAAGCGCCCAGTCGGGACCTCCGGTGTGTACGTTCTAGTTTCTCGGGACGGAGCCTACATCGTCCTGCTGGGTGTGGGTCAGACTGCGCACGAGTCCGACTCCCCCTGCCGCTTCACGCAGACGATTCCAGCGCTAAGCGCAGGCCTGTGGCACCTTGTGCGTCTCGATACCGTGGCGGAGGGGTCGATGCTGGCTTCGGGCGCCGGCTTCCAGCTTCCAAGCCGCGGCGAGCTCCGCGCCGCGCCGGGAACAGTAGCGCGTGTCCGCGTCGAGCCTGAAGGCTCGGCGAAGCTGATTAGTGAATGACGGAACGGAGTGAAAGGAGAGAGCAATGCGAAGCCGATTCATCGCGCGGGCGACGATGTTCATTCTTCTTTTCGGAGGCCTTCTCGTCTGGTTCGCACCCAAGGCCGAGGGGTGGCCCTCGATCTGTGACAACTGCGTCGAGAAGTCCCTACCAGGTGGTGGCAACGATGCTCGCTGCTGTCTCGACGGAGCATGCGACAATTACCTGCAAAATGGATATTACACTACGAAAAACTACATGGAGTGGTGCTCAACCACGGTGACATACGACTCGAACGGGAATCCCATTGCTCACTGCAACGGCACCGCCAACTCGTGCACCGCAGGTGGCGGCGGTTGGGGCGGTGGCGGAGGAAGCTGCAACGTTCAGTGGGGTGACGTGTGCCCGGCGGAGTGCTTCAGTTGTACACGCTACTACTGAGCGGCGGCTCGGGCGCCGACGGAGGTGAGCTCTGGGGGCCGTTCTAGCCTCACTTCTCCTGAGCCTTTGTGCTCTTGTCCCGAGACCCGGCGTACGCCCGGCCGGCGAGCCCGGCCGGGCGATGCTCGATGCCTCTTGGCTGATCCTGGGAGGTGTGGAGCGGGCAGCGGGCAAGACCCAGGTTGCATGGGGTACCAGCTTCGGTCCCAAAGACCGGAGAAGCGAAGGAACGACGGCCTGCTTCCTCAGCCATCTCCCGAATCCTGGTACTGATCGATCCGGTGGGGCCGAGAATGAAGGCTCAGGGGCCGAGCCCGCCACCGGGATGCCGGCCGAGTCCGCGTCCCGGGCGCGGGCTCGCGAGCTCTTCGGCCGGATCCGCGAGCTGGAGGGCATGTGCTGCACCGGTCGCCTGGAGCTGCAGCGCCTCTCGAATGGGCATCTGCTCGCGGCGACGCCTTGCCAAGGCCAGGCGGGCACCTGGATCTACGCAGAGATCCTCGACGCTGACGGCGATGCGACAAGCACCCCTGTGCCGGTGGCGCCGGCGCGAGGCCGCTTCCAGGCGATCGCCCGCTTCGCGCCGACACCTGCCGGCGGAGCCTGGGTTCTCTGGGCTGAGAGGGACTCCACCTTCTACGAGGGCTCCACGGTGCGCGCCGCCCACCTCGATTCAGCCGGCGAGATCGACCGCGGTCCGGTCGACCTCTCGCCGGCCGGCGAGGCGCGGAGTATGGCGTTCTCCCAGAGCCTCGCCGCTACTCCCCTCCCAGGCGCAGGCTTCGCCGCCACCTGGCTCGCCCAGGCCCGCTCGGGCGAATGGGTGATCCGCCTCGCCCGGTTCGATGAGCGCGGCAAGCCGGCCTCGAAGCCGGTCGACCTGTCCGCGCGGCGTTGGTCCCCCTCATCAGGCGGTGGCCTCCGCCTCGACGCCGACCCGGCGGGCCGGCTGAGCGTCCTCTGGCAGCGCCACGGCGAGACGCCCGACGACCCCGAGAGGCTCGAGGTCGCCTCCTTCTCGCCGAAGGGGGAGTCCCTGGTCGAGCCCAAGCCGGTGGCTGTCGACGAGCCCCGGCGCACCCAGTCGCTCGGCCGCTTCGTGACCGTGGGGAAGCGCCGCCTCCTGGTCTGGTACGAGCACGACCCGCGGAGCGGCGAGGGTTGGCTGGCGTTCCGGCGCTGGTCGCCCGAGCGCGGACCGATCGGTCTCACCCGGCGGTTCCCCGCCGACCTCGCCTCGGAATGGCCCTTCCTCGAGGCGGTGGTCGAAGGGGACGACGCCTTCACCCTCTACTGGGCACCCGACGG
>CAZIIB010000354.1:0-4776 GCA_964539125.1 uncultured Thermoanaerobaculia bacterium
GAGGAGGGCCTCGACCTCGAGGCCAGGCTGGAGGCGATCCGGGCGGAGCTCATGACGCAGGCCCTGGAGCGCACCGACGGCGTGCAGACGAAAGC
This sequence comes from uncultured Thermoanaerobaculia bacterium, assembly GCA_964539125.1. Lineage (GTDB taxonomy): Bacteria > Acidobacteriota > Thermoanaerobaculia > Multivoradales > DATKCC01 > CAVUBL01. The sequence goes on from CAZIIB010000354.1 coordinate 96, forward strand.
GGCCGAGCTCCTGGGGATGAGCTTCCGCTCCTTCCGCTACTACGCCAAGAAGGTGGGAATCACGGGGGACTGACGGCGGCGGGCAGGGCGGTGCTCAGCACCCCGAAGCCCGTCGTGCCCAAGTACAGCCGGCCGCCGTCGACGACCGCCGCCTCCACGGAGCTCGCGGGGACCGGCAGCTCCACCGTCACCGCCGGCGCACCGTCGCCGGTGACCAGGCGAGCCCGGTCGCCGCCCGGGTCCCCGTCCGGATCTTCCTCCTGGTCCAACAGCAGCGCCGGGTAGCGCGGGTCGCTCGTCTCGAGGGCGCGGGTCGTCCCCTCGGCGAGGGGCAACCAGGGCGCCGACAGGCCCGCCCGCGTCCACGCTCCGCCCTTGCCGGCGTAGAGGAGCCGGTCACCCAGGCCCACCACCCGACCGGCCGGGTAGGGAGCGGCCACCGTGTGGTTGGCCCGGCCGGCGACGCGGTAGAGGCCGGAGTCGTCGGTGACCCACAGGTCGCCCCCGTCGAGGGTCGCCGAGCGTGGCACGCCGTGACGGTAGGTCGTCCGCCTCCACCCCGCGGCCTCCCCTGCGTCCTCGCGCAGCTCCCAGACGCCGTCGGCGGCGCGCGCCACGACGCGGCCGGCGCGGGCGAGGACCTGGCCGACGCGGCCGGTCCCCAGCGCCTCGATCCGGCGCCAGTGCCCGCCGGTCCACTCGAACAGGCCCTGCTCGGTGCCCGCCCAGGCGCGGACCGCGCCCGCTCCCGGGCCGCTTCCGGAGGCCGGCGCCACCCGCTCGGCGGCGAGAGAGAGAACGGCCGGCAGGTCCTCGGCGCCGTCCCCGGAGCCGGACCGCCCGCTGTGGACGGGAAAGCTCCGCCCCCCGTCGCTCGAGTGGTAGACGCCGCTCGCCGGGCCGGCGTGATTGACCGCCACGAACAGCGCGTCGCCGGCGGCCGCCACCGCGGAGACGCGCAGGTTGGTGAGCCCCGCCGACGCCGGCCGGAAGCTCTCGGCCCCGTCGTCCGACACCCATACGCCCGCGCCCTCGGTACCCAGGAAGACCCGCGCGGGCCGGGCCGGGTGGTGCGCGATGGCCTGGACCGACAGGCCGGTCCCGCTCTTCAGGCTCCAGTGACGCCCACCGTCGTCCGACGCGTAGAGGCCCGCCACCGTTCCGGTGAGGAGCCGGCCCCAGGGCAGGACGTCGAAGCTGGTCGCCCGGCGCTCGTCCATGCCGGCGACGAACCGGGTCCAGCTCTTTCCCTCGTCCAGGCTCTGGTAGACCCAGTTGCAGGTCGAGGCCCACACCTCGCCCGGCTGGAGCGTCGGCACCAGGGTGAAGACCTCCGAGTCCAGGTGCATGCCGTCGAAGACGCCCTGCCAGGTGACCCCGCCGTCGGTGCTCCGGTAGGCCCGGCGCCAGGTGCCGGCGATCACCGTCTCCGGCTCGCCGGGTACCACCAGCAGGCTCGTGACCTTGGCCAGCTCGGGGAGGTCGCCGGTGAGCTTGGCCCACGACCGGCCGCCGTCGCTCGTGCCCCAAACGCCGTCCAGGGTGCCGGCGTAGATCCGGCCCTCCCGCCCCGGCACCAGAGCGAGGGAGTAGACCGGTTGACCGGAAAGCCCCTCACCGCGCGACACCCAGCTCTTCCCCAGGTCGTCGCTGAAGGCCACGTGGCCGCTCCCCCAGATGCCGCGCAGGCCCGCCCACAGGCGGCCATGCGGCGTCGCGCCCGGGTTCGGGTCGAACGCCAGGGCGCTCACCACCCAGCCGGGGAAGGGCAGGAAGGGACCCGCCGGGCGCCAGGAGCCGCCGCCGTCGGACGAGCGGTAGACCTGCCCCGACGAGGTGCCGGCCAGCAACAGGTCCGGGTCGGTGGGCGAGATCACCAGGCTCCGGACGTCGCCCCCCCAGAGCGGTGCGACCCGCCAACCGGTGGGCGCCTCGGCATCCTGGGCGAGGGCGGGGGAAGCGGCGCCCGCGGCCACCAGGAGGGCGAGCAGAGCGATCACCCTCGCGAGGCTCCGGACCCGCGCCCCGAAGCGATCGCTGCGCTCAGTCGACGGCATACCGGGCTTGGAGCACCTGGGCCAGGATCGAGATGGCGATCTCCCCCGGGGAGTCGCCGCCGAGGGGAAGACCGATGGGCGCGTAGAAGGGCAGATCGTCGAGGCCGAGCCCGCGGCGCTCCAGCTCCTCGCGCACCCGCTGGACCTTGCGGCGGCTGCCCATGAGGCCCACGTAGGCGAGCCGCGGAGGGCGGGCTTCGAGGAGGGTCGCCAGCGCCGCGGTATCGGTCTCCCAGCAGCGCGAGACGACGGCGGCGTAGACCTCGCGGGCTTCGAGACGCTCCAGGTAGTCGCCGGCGAAGCTCCGGTCGACCTCGGGGACCTGCGCGCCCTCCGGGAACAGCTCGGGGTGCCGGAACGACGGCCGGTCGTCGAGCACCAGGAGGTCGAAGCCCGCCAGCTCGCCGGCCCGCGCCAGGGCCTGGCCGACCGGGCCGCCGCCGTAGACGGCGAGCACCGGCGGCGCCTCCATCACCTCGAGAAAGACCTCGGCCATGCCGCCGCACACCATGCCGGTCGCCTCCCCTTTGACCGCACCCTCGGTCAGGTAGTAGCGCTTGACCTCGCCCGCCGGCCGCTTCTCGGCCATCTTCGCCCGCGCGTCGGCCGCCACCATCGCCTCGAAGGCGCCGCCGCCCAGGTTGCCCGCCGTGGTCCCGTCGGGCAGGAGGAGGAGCTTCCACCCGGCCTTGCCGGGGGTCGAGCCCTGGGTGCGGACGATCTGCGCGAGGGCGACGCGGCCGCAACGCGCGACCTCTTCCTCCGCTCGGCGCAGGATCTGGGCGGGGGGCGACGGGGCCATGACAGAAACTAATCTAGCAGCTTGCGTGCCTGGACAGGCCGCTCTGGAAGGTGCGACGTCACGACTTGTCGGACTTGGCCGCGGGCTTGTCCTTCGTCTCGCCGGATCCGGTCGATCCTTTGCTCTCGCTCGCCTCCCCCGAGGTCCCGGACGCCTTGCTCTCTCCCGACTTGCCGTCGCCCCCCGCTCGCTTGCCGCCGTAGTCGGTCACGTACCAGCCCGACCCCTTGAACTGGAACGCGGGCGCCGAGATGAGCCGCTTGAGCTCGCCGCCGCACTCCGGGCAGGTGGTGAGCGGATCCTCCGAGAGCCGCTGCAGGGCTTCGAGGCGATGCCCACACGACTCGCACTCGTACTCGTAGATCGGCACGGGGTTACCTCACTCTGTTCGGTCCGAATCTGCAGACACCGGCCGAGGTGGCGCAGCGCGGCGGCCTGCGCCGCGGGCCGCACGCCATTACTTGCCGAAGCGGTCGCCCGCCGTCTTGAACCGGATCTTGATCACCTTGCGTCCGCTCTCGGGCGCCGCCGCGGCATCCGCGCCGACGGCCTCGGAAGCCTGGTCCGGGGTCTCCGCCTCCGGGACCGCGGCTTCCTTCGCTTCCTGCCGGCGGATCAGCCGGAGAACCTGGAAAGCGTACACCAGCTTGGCGTTCTCCGCCGGAGAGAGGGGACCCTGAGTGCAGATCTCGTAGAGGCTCCGGCGCCCGTCGACCAGCTCGAGCAGCCGGTACTCCTCGGTATCGAGGGCCGCCTCGATCAGTTCCTCGGTCTTGAAACACGCCTCGAAGACGGTTTCTTTCTTCCCCAGGCGGGCGACCAGGGCCTTGGCGTTGGGAGCGCGCTTGATGCCCTGGAGGATCACCTGCCGCATGGGGAGCTGGATCCGGACGCCGCTGTGGGCCTGAAAGCTACCGATCTGGAACCGGACCTCTCCGTCCTGCCAGTAGAAGAGGCTCCAGACGATCGCCTCGATCTGCTTGCGGATCGCCTCGTAGATGCCGGCCGGAGGGATCAGACCGGCCTCGATCAGGAGCTCGCCGTAGCGCTTGCCCACGCCCTCTTCGGAGCGGGCGCGCATCGTCTCGGCGAACTGCTCCGCGGTGAGCTTGCCGGTGCGCTGCAGGTAGGCACCCAGGCTGTCGCCACGGTCGCTCGACGACGCGTGGACCACGTTGCCTTCACGGATGAAGACCCGCTTGATCACCTCGTCGCGCTCCGCCTCGATGACCCCCGGGACCTGGAACCGGTCCACGGTGTAGAGCATCTCGGGAAGCGCGGTCTCCCGCAGGTCCGCCCGGTACTCGAACTCTTTCTCTGAGCCGCTCAGACGAAGTCCCCCTCAGAGAGGCCGCGCGACACGAACGCGCGGACTCCTCGGATCGTCGGGCGGTGGTCCGCACCCCAACACGCCCATGCATACATCCATCACATTACATGCAAAACAGCGTCTCAGTATAGCATCGGGCCCCGAGCGGGCCGTGCCTGCACTCGTCCGGCCTGCAGCCCCATCCCCGAAGACCCATGACCAGACCATGATCCGACCCGACGAGGCCTGGCGACGGATCGAGCCCTTCGCCCATCCCCTGCCGGCCGAGCGGGTGGCTCGCCGGAGCGCGCTGGGCCGGGTGCTCATCCACCCCCTGCCGGCGACCCTCGACGTGCCGGCGACCGACGTGTCGGCGATGGACGGCTTCGCCCTCGCCGGCGATCTTCCCGCCGGCCGGGCGCTGCCGGTCTCCGGAATGATCGCCGCCGGTGATCCCCCCGGAGCGAGCCTGCCGGAGGGCGCCACGCTGCGCATCATGACCGGCGCTCCGAT
>CAZIIB010000355.1:0-4774 GCA_964539125.1 uncultured Thermoanaerobaculia bacterium
CGCCGCGGGGGCGGCTGCGAGACCCGGGGACGCCAGGCCCGCCCGGTCGGCGCCCCGGGCGATCGCCTGGGCCACGTCGAGGCCGGTGCGCAGGCCGCCGGAGCCGATCACGGTGACGCCCGGGACCCGGGCCACCTGGCGGATCGACTCGGGCGTCGGGATGCCCCAGTCGGCGAACAGCTCGCCGAGGGCCAGGTCTCCGGAGCGCCGGGCCTCGATGCGCGCCCAGCTCGTCCCGCCGAGGCCCGCGGTGTCGAGGATTCGGATGCCCACGCCGGCCAGGGCCCGGGCGGTGGCCTCGGAGAGGCCGCAGCCGACCTCCTTGGCGATCACCGGCACGTCGAGACGCCGGGCGACCGCGCCCATTTTCTCCAGCAGGCCGGAGAAGTCGGTCTGCCCCTCGGGTTGGATCGCTTCCTGGACCACGTTCAGGTGGAACACCAGGGCGTCGGCTTGGATCATGGCGACCGCGGCGCGGCACTCCTCGACGCCGAAGCCGTAGTTGAGCTGAACGGCACCCAGGTTGGCGAGCAGGGGCACCGTCGGCGCCACGTCGCGCACCTGGAAGCTGGCGGTCTGGTCCCGGTCCTCGATCGCCTTGCGCTGCGAGCCCACGCCCACCGGAACGCCGCGCAGCTCGGCGGCTCGCGCCAGGTGGGTGTTGATCCGGCTTGCCACCTCGGTGCCGCCGGTCATGCACGACACCAGCAGCGGGGCGCTCACCCGCTTGCCGAGGAACTCCACCGAGGTATCGACGTCGGCAAGGTCGAGCTCGGGCAGGGCGTTGTGGTCGAACGCCCAGTCGTCGAAGTAGCTGGCCGCCACCTGCATGCCCTGGTCGAGGGCGAGGCGGATGTGCTCGGCCTTGCGGTCCCGCTCGGCGGGGCGGGGCGTGGCCCGGGCGGTGGTCATCGGTCCCTCTCCCCGAGATAGTCGACGAAGCCCAGGAAGAGCCGGCGCCCCTCGGGTCCCAGCGCGGAGTCGCCCAGGGCCCGGCGCGCTTCCTCGAGGCGCTGGTCGATCATGGTGACGACCGCCGCGAGCGCGCCCGAGCGCCGCACGATCTCCCGCGCCCGCGCGACCTCCGAGGTCGCCAGGTCCGGCCGTCCGAGGGCCGATCGCAGCCACGCCGCGTCCTCGGCCGGGGCGAGGCGCAGGGCGTGGAAGACCAGAAAGGTGCGCTTGCCCTCGGCCAGGTCTCCCGCCACCGGTTTGCCCACGGCGTCGGCGTCGCCGAAGGTGCCGAGCACGTCATCCTGGAGCTGGAAGGCCTCGCCCACCGCCCGGCCGTAGCGCTGGAGCGGAGCGAGCTCCGCCTCGTCGGCGCCGGCGAGCAGGGCGCCGAGCTCGATCGGCCGTTCCACCGAGTAGCGGCCCGACTTGAGGCGGAGGGCGCGCAGGAGGTCGTCCTCGGTCGCGTCCGCGACGTGGGGCAGAACCATCTCCAGGTACTGGCCGGCGATCACCTCGTCGCACATGGCGTCGAAAACCCGGCCCACGGGCCGGGCGTCGCCTTCGGTGGCCCGGCCGGGCCGCGAGAGCTCCACCGCCCAGGTGTGGGCCAGGTCGCCCACCAGGATCGCCGCCGAGCGGCCGAAGTCCTCGGCGTCGCCGGCCCAGCCCCGGCGCCGGTGGCGCTCGGCGAGCTCGGCGTGGGCGGTGGGCAGGGCGCGGCGGGTCGGCGCGTGGTCCATGATGTCGTCGTGGACCAGCAGGTAGGTGTGGAGCAGCTCGGTCGCCAGGGCGAGGCGCATCGCCGCTGACTCCTCTTTCCCGCCGCACGCCCGGTAGGTGAGGAGCACGAGAGCGGGGCGTAGGCGCTTGCCCCCGCTCGCCACCAGCCGGGCCACCTCGTCGACCAGCTCGGCGGCCCCGGGGGCGGCCACGTCCACGGCCCGGCGCCGCTCGGCGATCCAGGACGCGAGCTCACGGTCGACGGCGAGGCGCACGTCCGCCAGGGTGTCGGTGAACGCGCTCGCCGCCTCGGTCCGAGGGGCGGTCGTGGGGGAGGAGGAGGTCATCGGCTCGTTCAGGGTACGGCGGTTCTCCCGGGTACGGTGGAGCGTTCCCGTCCGGACCGGAGACCTCGGCCGGGCGGGTACAGCAGGGCGGGAGAGGGGTCAACCCTCTTGTGTCTTGGAGCGCGGGAGCCGCTGGATCATGCGCCCGCGACTGCGGGGATTCAACCGCCGCGGGGGGATGGCCCGCTTGACCAGGACGGTGCAGGCGAGCTGGCCGAAGAGCTTGCGCCTCAGGAACCGCTGGACGATCCGGTCCGCCGCATCCACCGCCGGCCGCACGAAGTCGGGCAGGCGCATCAGGAAGTGGATGAGCAGGATCTTGCGGGCGGAGAGGAGCACCGGTTCGTCTCGACCGCCGAGGGTCCGGAGCCGCGTCGCGCGGCCCCGCCCGGTCCGGCGGTTCCAGTCAGTGTAGCAGGAAACCTCCTTGACGGCGAGGAAGATTCCCCGCGGGGCGGTTTCGGTACGTCTCGTAGAGCCGGCGCCGGCGGTCGGCCGAGAGGTCGATCTCGCGTCCCGCGACCCACACCCGTTCGATGTGGCTCGTGATCTTCAGCGATCGACCGCGATGGGCTCGAGGGGTCGAGGCTGCGATACGCGGGATCGGCGGGAAGGTCACCCCACCGGTGTAGAGTCCGGGGCATGAGCCGGCCGACCCTCTCCGTCACCCAGGTCGACGCCTTCACCGATCGCCCGTTCACGGGCAACCCGGCGGCGGTCTGCCGCCTGCCCGCGCCGCGCGATGCCGCCTGGATGCAGGCGGTCGCCCGCGAGATGAACCTCTCGGAGACCGCCTTCCTGGTGCCGCGCGACGGCGGCTACGACCTGCGCTGGTTCACCCCGGAGGTGGAGGTCGACCTGTGCGGCCACGCCACCCTGGCGAGCGCCCACGTGCTGTGGGAGAGCGGGGAGGCGCCGCCGTCCGAGCCGATCCGGTTCGAGACGCGGAGCGGGCGGCTCACCTGCGAGCGAGGCACCTCCGGCGGCGGCGCCGGTACCTGGATCTGGATGGACTTCCCGGCCATCCCGGCGTCCGCCCTCCCGGACGGCCAGGGCACCTCCGAGCTGACCGAGGCCGTCACCGCCGCCCTCGGAGCGGCGCCCGGCTGGCTGGGGCGAAGCCGCTTCGACCTTCTGGTCGAGCTCGGCTCGGAGGCCGAGGTCTCCGGCCTGACCCCCGACATGGCGGGCCTCGCCGCGATCGAGGCCCGCGGCATCTCGGTGACGGCGCCGGCGGCCCGCGAGGGCTGCGACTTCGTCTCCCGCTTCTTCGCGCCCCGCGTCGGCGTGCCCGAGGACCCGGTGACCGGCTCGGCCCACTGCACCCTGGCGCCGTTCTGGTCCGGACGGCTCGGCCGCCCGGCGTTGGTGGGCTACCAGGCGAGCGCCCGGGGCGGTACGGTCCGGACCGAGCTCCGCGGCGAGCGGGTCCGGCTGGGGGGCCGGGCGGTGACCGTGATGACGGGCAAGCTGACCGGGGAAGCCGCCGGGGCGGAATGAGCCGGTCCGCGTCCGGGTTTTCCTTGCCTGCGAGGCACCGTTGTCCACCCGGACGCCCTCTCTTCCTCTGCTAGAGTTTTCCGACCGTGTCTGACGAAGAAGCTCAGGACAGCTCCCGGCGCGTGGGCATGATCAGCCTCGGCTGTCCGAAGAATCGCGTCGACAGCGAGATCATGCTCGGCGAGCTGCGGCGGCAAGGCTACCGTGTGGTGGCCGACGCAGACCAGGCCGACACGGTGATCGTCAATACCTGCGGCTTCATCGAGGAGGCCCGGCAGGAGTCGATCGACGCCATCCTGGAGGTGGCCGCCGAGAAGACGGGGGGCCAGCGCCTCCTGGTCGCCGGCTGCATGGTCAACCGCTACGGGCGGGAGCTGGCGCGCGAGATCCCCGAGATCGACGGCTTCGTGGGCCTCGATGACCTCGCCGAGGTGGGGAAGGTGGTCCAGATCGGCGGCGGCCCGCCACCGCCCAAGCCCTCGCACCTGGTCTTCGACCACACGGCGCCGCGCACCCTCACCACCCGCGGCTACGCCTATCTCAAGGTCGCCGAGGGCTGCGACAATCCCTGCACCTTCTGCGCCATTCCGCACTGGCGTGGCCGTTTCCGGAGCCGCACCCTGGAGAGCCTGGTGGAAGAGGCCCGGCGCCTGGAGGAGGCCGGGATCCAGGAGCTCTGCCTGATCGCCCAGGACACCACCCGGTACGGCCAGGACCTGATGACGGAGGATCCGGCGCCGAAGGAGCGCCGCCACGGCCTCACGCGACTGGTAGAGGCGCTGCTCGCCGCCACCGACATCCCCTGGGTGCGGTTCCTCTACGCCTACCCCACGACCCTCGACGAGGATCTGCTGCGCCTGATGGGGAGCGAGGAGCGCTTCTGCTCCTACCTCGACATGCCGCTCCAGCACAGCCACCCGGAGATCCTTCGGGCCATGCGCCGGGGTGGCCGGCGCGAGCGCTACCTGCGGCTGCTGGAGCGCGCCCGGGAGCTGGTGCCCGACGTGGCCTTGCGCTCGACGTTGATCGTGGGATTTCCCGGCGAGAGCGAGGAGCACTTCGCCGATCTTCTGGCGTTCGCCGAGGAGGCGCGGCTCGATCACCTCGGGGCGTTCGTCTACAGCCCCGAGCCGGGCACGCCGTCGGCCGAGCTGACCGGCCGCGTGCCGCGACCGGTCGCCCGGCGCCTCCATCGCCGGCTCCTGGAGCTGCAGGAGCCCATCGCGCGCGAGCGCCGTCGCCGGATGGTGGGC
>CAZIIB010000356.1:0-4751 GCA_964539125.1 uncultured Thermoanaerobaculia bacterium
AGAGCGCGGCGAGGCGCTCCCGGCCCCTCTTCAGGATGAGGTCGACCGCCGGCTTCATCTCGGGCGGAGCCTGGGCCGCGCCCTCCTCCATCTGCGCCAGCATCTGCTGAAGGGCCGCGGGGTCGGTCTGGGCCTCGATCTGCTGGAGGGCCTGGCGCACCATGGGCTGGGCGGGAGCGGGAAGGGCCGCGACCTCGGGATCCTCCTCTTTCGCCCCCTCCTTGCGCACGGCGCGCAGCAGGAAGGTAGCGAAGCCACCCCAGATCAGGCAACAAACGACGACCATCATGACCACGGCCGAAGGGCTCATGGGCTCTCCTCCTCGGACCGGCCTGCGAGCCAGCGGTTGGCGGCCAGGACGGCGGCCAGGACCACCGCCCATTGTACGAGGACGGTGCCCGTGCCGAGCGGGGAGAGCGGGTTGAGCGTCTCCTCGAGGGCGCCGCCGGCGGCCACGGTGATCAACCACCAGAGGATCAGGACGACCGCCTCGACCGGGACGACGACTCGGATCAGGAAGCTCCACCAACGGCCGACCCGCAGGTCGGCGCCGGGTGCGTTGATCACCTCGCCGCGGAGTCGATCGACGCCGAACCGGCGCGCCCCCAGGGCGAAGAACAGGCCCGAGAGCATGAGGCCCACACCCCACACCCAGTCCTGGTTGCCCAGGAAGGTGACCGAGAGCGCCGAGGGCGCGCCGCAGACGAGCCCGGCGGCGGCGATCCAGAGGAGCGCCCGGCGCCGCTCGACGCCGCGGTCGACGAGCACCCGGGTGCCGAGCTCGAGCATGGAGATGAGGCTGGTCAGAGCGGCGAACGAGAGCGCCAGGAAGAAGAGCACCATGAAGATGCGGCCTCCGGGCATCTCGTTGAAGAGCCGCGGCATCCAGATGAAGGTGAGCCCCTCGTTGCCGGCGCCGACGATCTGGCTCTGGGCCGCAGGGTTGATGGCGAAGACCGTGCACAGCACCATGATCCCCGCCATCAAGGAGACGGAGTTGTTGCCGAAGCCGATCAGGAAGGCGTTCAGGGGAACGTCCTCCCGAGCCTTCATGTAGATCGCGTAGCTCAGGATCAGGCCCCAGCCGGCGCCCGTGTCCCAGGCGTTCTGGGTCAGGGCCTGGATCCAGATCGACGGCTTGGCGAGCTCGCTCCAGGTGGGGTGGAAGAGGAACTCGAGACCGGCCTCTGCCCCCGGCAGGGTGGCGGCCCGGACGGCCAGGATCACCACCAGGATGAAGAGGGTGGGGATCAGGAGCTTGGCCACCTTCTCGATGCCCCGCACCCCGAACCAGACCACCGAGACGCCGAGGCCCAGGGCGACGAAGTGGGTCAGGAGCGCCGTCGCCGAGCCGGCGTAGCCGTCCCAGAAGCTCTGAGCCACGCCGCTGTGGAGCTCGCCGGTGACCGACGCGAGCAGGTAGCGCAGGCACCAGCCGGTGACCACCGAGTAGTAGAACATGATGAAGATGGCGCACAGGGCCACCCACGCGCCCATCCACGCCGAGCGGCGACCGGCGAGCGCCGCGAAGGCTCCGACCGTACCCTTGCGCGAGCGCTTCCCGAAGGAGAACTCCACCATCATCAGAGGCACCGACCAGAGGAGCAGGAAGACCACCCAGGCGACCAGGAAGCTGCCGCCCCCGTTGGTCGCCGCGATGCGCGGGAAGCGCCAGATGTTGCCGGTGCCCACCGCCATGCCCAGGGTGGCGAGGACCAGCCCCCAGCGGCTACCGAAGTGTTCGGATTCGGTCACGATCGAGCCTCCTCGTCACGCCGCGTCGCGGGCGGCCGCCAGGAGCCGCCCCAGGTTCTCCTCCAGGTCGCCCCGGCACAGGGCTGAGAGAACGGCGACCGCATCCGCCCCCGCGGCGAGCACCGCGGCGAGATTGCCGGCGTCGATGCCACCGATCGCGACCAGCGGCTTGGCGGTCGCCGTGCGGGCACGGCGCACGAACTCGAGGCCCACCACCGGATCGGGCGACGCCTTGCTGGTGGTCGGGAACACGGGGCCTACGGCGACCAGGTCGACCTCCGGATCGGCGTCCGCCGCGGCGAGCTGCTCGCCGTCGTGGGTCGAGAGACCGATCCGACAGGCCGCGCCGACCACCGTCCGGGCCGCCGACGGGGGCAGGTCCCGCTGGCCCAGGTGCACACCGGCGGCCCCCACCGCGGCGGCTACGTCCGACCGATCGTCGATCCAGAGGGACGCCCCGGTACCCGCCACCGCCTGCTGACACTCGAGGGCCAGGGCATGGAGGCGCCGGTCGGAGACTCCCTTCGCCCGGAGCTGGATCGACCGGACCCCGGCGCGAGCGAGAATCTCTGCGCCCCGCGCCGGCGACCTCTCGCCCAGGGCTGTCGCGTCGAGGATCGCGTAGACAGGGCCGAGAGAGCCGCTCATTCGCCTTCGGGCTCCTCTCCGCCCTCGAGCTCCCGCCGTGCGGCGCGCTCCTCGAGAAACCGCTCCATGAAGTGGGTCGACAGGTCGCCGGCGCGGAACGCCTCGTCCTCGAGGATCTCCTGGTGCAGGGGGATGGTGGTCTTGATCCCGTCGATGACGAAGAACTCGAGGGCACGGGCCATGCGCGCGATGGCCGCGGGACGGTCCTTGTCGTGGACGATGAGCTTGCCCACCAGCGAGTCGTAGAACGGCGGGATGACGTAGTCCTCGTAGGCGTGGGTGTCCACGCGCACGCCGGGGCCGCCGGGCGCGTGGAAGGTGGTGATCTTGCCGGGCGACGGGCGGAAGCGCTCCGGATCCTCGGCGTTGATCCGGCACTCGATGGCATGGCCGCGGGCCGGGAGCCCGCTCGGGATGGTGAGGCGGGCCCCGGCGGCCACCTCGATCTGCAGGCGCACCAGGTCGACGCCGCTGACCATCTCGGTCACCGGGTGCTCGACCTGGATGCGGGTGTTCATCTCCATGAAATAGAACTTCCCGTCCTCGTCGAGCAGGAACTCGATGGTGCCGGCGTTCTGGTAGCCGACCTCCTGGCACAGGCGAACCGCCGACTCGCCCATCCGGCGCCGCAGCTCGTCGTCGAGGGCCGGCGAAGGGGACTCCTCGAGGAGCTTCTGGTGGCGCCGCTGGATCGAGCACTCGCGCTCGCCCAGGTGGATCACGTTGCCGTGGCTGTCGCCGAAGACCTGGAACTCGATGTGCCGGGGCCGAGTGAGGTACTTCTCGAGGTAGATCGACCCGTCACCGAACGCCTTCTCGGCCTCCTCGCGCGCGGTGGCGAGCTGGCCGGCGAGCTCCTCCTTGCGCCGGACCACCCGCATGCCGCGCCCGCCGCCCCCCGCGGCCGCCTTGAGGATGATCGGATACCCGACCTTGCCGGCCAGCTTCTCGGCCGTGCGCGCGTCGGGCAGGGGATCCTCGCTTCCCGGCAGCACCGGGACCTTGGCCTTGAGCGCGGTGCGGCGAGCCGCCGCCTTGTCTCCCATGAGGCGGATGGTCTCGGGGCGGGGCCCGATCCATCCGATGCTGCACTCGCCGAGGACCTCGGCGAAGTGGGCGTTCTCCGCCAGAAAGCCGTAGCCGGGGTGCACGGCGTCCGCGCCGGTGATCTCGGCCGCCGGGATCAGGCTCGAGAGCTTCAAGTAGCTCTCGCTCGAGGGGGGCGGGCCGATGCACACCGCCTCGTCAGCGTACAGGGCGTGGAGGCTGTCGCGGTCCGCGGTGCTGTAGACCGCCACGGTCCGGACCCCCAGCTCGCGGCAGGCCTGCATGACCCGCAGCGCGATCTCCCCGCGGTTGGCGATCAAGACCTTCTTGAACATATCCGGTGACGCTCCGCCTCGAAAGAGCGAGGCAAGTCGAAGCTGATGGCCATCAAGAGCCGTGGGTCCCCCGCCCGCGCCGAACGATTGAGCCCGCGCTCACCCGAACGGCTACTCCAGAACGCTCGATTCACCGCGTCCCCCCCCGCATCCCCTCGATCCCCCTCCCACCCCCAAGGGGGGAAGGGGCCGCACCCTCCCACTTCGCCCGGAACCCGGCTCGTCCAGAGATCGACTGGATCAGACATCTAGGCCGGTTTGATGGCGAAGAGGGGCTCCCCGAACTCGACGGGCTGGGCGTTCTCCGGGAAGACCTGGACGATGGTGCCGTCGACGTCGGACTCGATCTCGTTCATCAGCTTCATCGCCTCGACGATGCACAGCACCTGGCCCTTCTGGACCCGCTGCCCTTCCTCGACGAAGGGATCGGCATCGGGAGCGGGCGACCGGTAGAAGGTGCCGACGATCGGCGAGTCGAGGACATGGCTACCGGCCGGGATGTCCAGCTCGTCGCTCTCGGCCTCCTGCGCCGGAGCGGTGGACGCGACGGGAGGAGGCGCAGGCGCCGGGGCGGGCGCGGCTCCCTCGGCCCGCGCCGGGACGGCGGCGGCCGGAGCCGCCGGATAGCCGTCGATCTTGAGCCGGAACCCCGAGCGCTCGACTTCGAGCCCCTGGAGCTTGCGGCTCGAGACGAGCTCGATCAGCTCCTTGATCTGTTCGAAGGTCAACACGGAATTGGACTCCCTCTCCCACCGTAGACAATGCCTGCCCACGCCGGTCTCGAGCCTGCCGCGGCCGGCCGGAAACGCGCTTCCTCCCTCGGAAGCCGGGTGGGTGCTCTAAGCCAGATCGCTCTCCAACAGCAGACGGGCCCGGCGCAGCTCGAAGCGCGCGCGACCACGGTTGCCGCCCGCTGCGAGCACCAGGACCAGATAGTAGCTGTCGCTCACAGAGCTTACCATCACT
>CAZIIB010000357.1:0-4745 GCA_964539125.1 uncultured Thermoanaerobaculia bacterium
ATCTCGAGATCGACGCTCGCGTAGCCGTGGACCAGGAGGTTCCGGAACCGGGCCATGTTCCGGAGCTTGGTCGCCAGGCTCGACTCGATCCAGCCGTGGCGCTCGAGGAGCGTGAAGAGCTCCTCGTTCGTCTGGGGCTCGCCCAGGCGGTCGTCCGAGACGATGTGGGAGGCCACGTCGAGGGCCGCCTGCACTGCGAGCTGGAGGGTGTGGGCGACGAAGCGCTCCTCTTTGACGTCCTCCCGCACTCGGTCGAGGGCCGCCTGGGTGCGGAGCTCCCGGACGTGGGTCTCGATCTCCGCGAGCTTCTTGGCGAGGAGCTCCTCGTCGGTCATGGCGTGGCCTTCCTCGGGCGGCGGTACTCCTGAAGGACTGGGAGGAGATCCAGGTACTCGCGGCGCCTTGCCACTTCGAAGCGGATGCGGGCCGAGCGGTCGGCTTCGATGACCAGGACGCCGTCCCGGAGCACCCGGTGCACCAGGTCAGCCGGGGCCTTGTTCAGGGCGACCACTTCCACCGGTAGGCGGAGCTCCCGCTCGAGCGCGTCGGCGAGCCTGTCCGGCGTGCCGCCCAGAACCGACGGCGGGGTCTCCTCGAAGAGCACGCCCAGGTCCACGTCGCTTCCGGGACCGGCCGTCCCGCGGGCGCGGCTGCCGTAGAGGTAGACGGCCGTCAGGCCCTGCGGATTCTGCCGGAAGAAGTCCTCCAGCCGCTCGATCAGCTCGCCACGGTTCATGGCTCGATCCTGACACATCGGTTCGGGTCTCTTCGGCCTCGAGGTCGAAGGTGGGCGCGACGGCGCCCGCGTCTTCGCCTTCCACGGCAAGCCCCGATCCACTGAGGACTTCGATCTGCGAGCGCGGCCCTCGGCGAGCGCCTCCCCTACAGATACCCCAGCGCCTTGAGCGCCTCGCGGTCCTTTTCGCTCAGGCTGCCGGTCGCCGCCGCCGCGCCCTCTTCGGGGGCTCCGAGGCGCTTCTGGATGGCGGCCAGGATGCGGTCGCCGCCCGGGGGGCAGGCGACCGGGTTCCAGGCCCCTCCGTCGGCGAGCTGGGCGCACTTCTCGCCGCCCTGCCAGAACACCCGCCGCAGGCGCGCCTGGCGCATGCCCCAGAGGTGGTCGGCCAGGTACAGGTGGCGGTTGACCAGGCCGTGGACGCGCCCCCCGTGCTCTTCGAAGAGGGCGAGCGAGCGCCGCGGCCTGCCGGCGAGGTCGAAGCCCTCGGTGGGCGGCGGGTCGAGGCCGGCGGCGGCCAGCACGGTCGGGAACAGGTCGACCCCGGAGACCAGCCGCGGGTCGCGCTTGCCTTCCGTCTGGCCCGGCCACTTGATGAGGAGCGGCACGTCGATCAGCTCCGGCGTGAGGCGATAGGCGTGGGAGAGCAAGCCGTCCTCGCCCAGCATCTCGCCGTGGTCCGCGACCACCACGACCAGGGCGTCGTCCCAGAGCCCCCGGGCCTTCAGGCCGTCGACCAGGCCGCCGAACTGGTGGTCGACGTAGGCCATCTCGGCGAGGTAGGCGGCCCGCAGCCAGGCGAGGCCCGCCGCCGTCATCTCGTCCCGCCCCTCGGCCAGCTCGTTGAACGCCGGAGGATCGTCTCCCGACGCCGCGTCCTGCCAGAGCCCCGGGGGGAGGGCCCTCCGGGCCGCGGGCACCCCCAGCTTCCGGGAGAACGCCGGGTGGAAGGTGTAGGGCATGTGGGTGTCGAAATAGTTGACGAACAGGAAGAGGTCCTCGCCGTCGGCCTGGTCGACGAGCTGGAGGGCCTGCTGGGTGAGGCGCTTGCCTTCCGTCCGGAAGTTCTCCGGGTCGTAGTAGACGGCGAATCCCTGGCCGACGCCGAAGTCGTGGTCCATCAGGTGGCCGCCGGCGAAGCCCGCGGTGAGGTAGCCCGCGCGCCGGAGCCGCGTCGCCAGGGCCTCGCTCCCCCGGACCAGCCAGCGCGACTGGACCCCGGCCCGGTGCTGGCTCGGGTAGAGGCCGGTGAACATGGAGGCGTGGGAGGGCAGGGTCCACGGGGCGGTGGAGACCGCGTGGTCGAAGACCGTCGCCTGCCGCGCCACCGCGTCGAGGTTCGGGGTCACCTCCGGAGGCGCGCCGTAGGCGCCCAGGGCGTCGCGTCGGGTGGTGTCGAGGGTGATGAACAGGATCAGCCGCGGCGGCGCCGTCGCCGTTTCGGCCGCGCGCCGCGTCTCCGCCGTTCGCGGCGCCGGCACCAGGCGCGGCGCCCCGAACAGGTACGCACCGTCCTCGGCGCCCTCGACCGAGAGCTCGAGGCTCCGGGCGTCGCCCGGCAGCTCGAGGTGCAGGAGGTTCCACTCCCCGGGGGGAACGCTCACCTCGCTGCGCGCCGATCCCGCCTCGGCCACGAAGCGTGCGGGGGCCCCCGAGACGTTCGCCGTCTCCAGGCGCAGCGTCTCCCCGCCGTGGCCCGCCACGTCCACATCGAAGCTCGCCGGGCCGTCGGCGAGCACGCCGTCGTCCACCCGCCGGCCGATCCCCGTCAGGCCGTAGATGAGGAAGTCCGCCACGAAGCCGTCCCGCTCGGTGGACCGGCTCCCCAGCGCCTTGGGCGCTCCCGAGCCGTCGTCCATCGCCAGGCGCCGGAAGCTCACCCTCGGCCCGGCCGTGTCCCCCTCCATGGGGCAGCGCTCCAGCACCAGGTTGTGCGCGCCCGGCTTGCGGAGCTCGGCGGGGATCTCCACCGATCGCTCGCCGGTGATGAGAGTCGGAGGCAGGACCATCTCCTCGTCCCAGAGGAGACGCAAGCAGAAGGGCTTCCCGGTCTGGGGCGTGAAGTCGAAGCGGACGGTCTCGGGCGCCGGATCAGCCACCCAGCAGCCGATCTCCGCCACCCCCTGAAGCGTCCAGGTCCCGTGGCGCCGCACCCACTGCCTATCCGGCGCGCACCGGAGACCCTCCTGCGTGATCAGGCGGCCGAGGGGGAAGATCTCTCCGCGCGGCCTCTTCGCCTCACCGCGGCACGCCCACGCACCCAGGAGGACCGGGGCCAGGAGGACGATCAGCGCAACGGGGGTCGGCAGGCGGTGCGAGGGGCGGCCGAGCATTCGGCGGAGGATATCAAGCTCACTCCTCGCGCAGAGCGCGCATCGGGTCGATCCGGGCGGCGCGCCGGGCGGGCAGGCCGCCGGCGAGGAGGGTGACGGCCAGGACGCCCAGGGCGACCGCGCCATAGGTGCCGGGATCGAGGGGACGGACCTGGTAGAGCTGGCTCGCGAGCTGCCGGGCCAGGCTCCAGGAGATCAGGAAACCGCCGGCGAGGCCGGCGCCCGCGAACGCGAGCGAGCGGATCAGGACCGCGCCCACCAGGGCTCGGCGGTCCGCGCCGAGGGCGACCCGAATGCCCAGCTCCCGGGTCCGCCGACGGACCCCGTAGGCCAGCACGCCATAGAGCCCCACCGCCGCCAGGAGCGTCGCCAGGGCCGCGAAACCCCCGACCAGGGCGCCGAGCAGGCGCGGCCGGGCGGCCTCCTCGGCCACCACCTGGCGCAGGCTGGCGAGGCCCGCGATGGGCTGGTCGGGGTCGATCTGCCAGATCGCCTGGCGCACCGGCTCGGCGAGGCTCATGGGGTCGCCCGCCGCGCGCACGAAGAGCTTCATGGTCGAGCGGGACGCCGCGACGCTCGGAACGTAGGCGGCCGAGCCCGGCGGAGTCACCAGCCCGTCGGTGCGGACGTCGTCGACCACGCCGATCACCGGCACCTCGGTCTCGCCCGCCGCGAGCGACTCCCCCACCACGTCCTCGCGCCCCCAGACCTGGCGCGCCAGACGTCGGCTGACGATCACGCCCGGCGGCTCGCCGCCGGTGCCGTCGTCCCAGGTGAAGCCCCGGCCGGCCAGGAGCGGGATGCCCAGGGCCCGGAAGTAACCGGGGGTGACGATGAAGACGCCCGACTCGGGCTGCACCAGCGCCTCGGGCCCGTCGCGGCCGGGCACGGTGAACGACATGGGCTCCCCTCCTCCGTGGAGCGGCAGGGTCTTGCTGCCACCCACGGCGAGCACCCCGGGCAGCGCGGCGAGGCGCTCGATCACCCGCCGCCGGTAGGTCTCGCGGCTGGCCCGGCTCGGGTAGCGGTCGGCCGGGGTGGTGAGGCTCACGGTCAGGACACCCGCGGCGCGAAACCCGGGATCATGGTGGACGACGTGCCAGAAGCTCTCCACCAGGAGGAGCGAGCCGACCAGGAGCACCACCGCCAGGGCGGTCTCCGCCATCACCAGGACCGCGCTCACCCGGCCCTCCCGCCGGCTTCCCCCGCGCGCCGAGCCCTCCTCGAGAGAGCTCCCCAGCTCGGCGCCGCGCAGGGCGGGCAGGAGGCCGAAGGCCAGGCCGGTCGCCACCGCCAGGGCGAGGGTGAAGGCGACGACCGCTCCGTCCAGGCGCACCGCCTCGGGCCGCGGGATGGCACCTCCTCCGAGCGCCAGCAGAAGGCGCTGTCCCCAGGACGCCACCAGGAGCCCCACCAGGCCGCCGGCGACCGCCACCAGGACGCTCTCGGCGAGCATCTGGCGCGCCAGGCGGCTCCGGCTCGCGCCGAGCACCGCGCGTACCGCGACCTCGCGCCGTCGGCCGAGGGCGCGGACCAGGAACAGATTGGCCACGTTGGCGCAGGCGATGAGCAGCACCAGCGCCACGGCGCCGAGCAGGACCAGGAGCGCCGGCCGCGCGTCGCCCACCAGCGTGTCGCGGAGCGGGACCACGGCCGCCTGGGTCCAGCCCCGGTTG
>CAZIIB010000358.1:0-4744 GCA_964539125.1 uncultured Thermoanaerobaculia bacterium
CCAGGTCCAGGCGCTCCGGGATCTCCCGGCGGATCGCCTCGGCGAGGCCGTCGGGCGGGTCGGGCATGGGCTCGCCGCGGAGGTCGAGCTCGTCGTGGATCGTCTTCTTTCTCAGTGCGCGGTTCATGACGCCACCTCTTCGAGGCTTTGAGCCAGCATTGCTTCCGCCCGCTTCAGGCGCTTGCGGATCGCCATCCCGGTCACGCCCTCCAGCCGGGCGATCTCGCGCACCGCGAGGCCGCGCCAGTAGCGGGCGGTGACCGTGAAGCGGAGGTCTTCGGGGAGGGAGAGGACCGCCCGGCGCAGGCGCTCGCCCACGCGGGATCTCTCCACCTCTTCGTGGGGCCCGGGGGCCGGGTCGTCGAGGGCGCCTGCGGCCTCCTCTTCGAGGGGCAGCAGGCGGTGCGGCTTCCGGGCGTGGGAGAGGAAGGTGGTGTAGGCGATGCGGTAGAGCCAGGTGGAGAATCGGGCGCCCCCGCGGAAGCCGCCGAGGGCGGCCCAGGCCTTGCGGTAGGTCTCCTGGGTCAGGTCGGCGGCGAGCTCGGGGTCGCCGCCGGCGAGGCGGAAGAGGGCGCCGTAGATGGTTCGGTAGGTGCCGTCGACGAGGCGGTCGGCCGCGTCGCGGTCGCCGGCGGCGGCCGCCCGCAGGAGGCGGAGCTCGTCGGCGCGGTGGAGGGCGGCGGCGGGGGCGCCTCGGGGGGAGGCGGCGCCGGTCCTGGGGGGCGAGGTCGCCTGCATCGTGGTCACCATGTCTTGTTAGACGCGGTGAGAGGTGGTTTTGAAACCTGGAGAGAGTACACGGCCCGGTGGGCGGTAAGACTTCGGCGGCAAACTGCGCCGGCGAAGTCTTACGCGTCCCCCCGGGCCTGCGTCGAACCGGACTGCGGACGGTTGGGCCCCTTCGTTGGGAGGGGTGACCTCGGCGCAGGCTGGGTAGGTGGGGGGAAGAGCGAGCTTGCCTGTTTCGGCGGAGGGGCGGCCCTGAAGGCAATGCTGCTTGCGATGCGGCGGGCGGGGGCGTCCCCTTCCCCCCTCGGGGGTGGGAAGGGGATCGAGGGGATGTGGGGGGGACCCAGCCGGTCTCTGCGGTGCGCGAGGCTCGGGCCGGTTCGTTTCTGGAACCTCGGCTTGGCGTGGGAGGGGGCAGTCGATGGACGGAGACGATCTCGGAGTGATCGGTCTCCAGGACTGCGGCTATGCCGGGCTCTTCTTCAGCTGTACCACGGCTTCCATGTGTCCCGTCTGCGGGAACAGGTCGGCCAGGACGAGGCTCTCCAGGTCGTAGCTCTGGGTCAGGGTCTTGAGGTCCCGGGCCAGGGCGGCGGGGTGGCAGGAGACGTAGGTGATCCGCTTCGGTGCCCTCTCGAGGAGGACCTCCAGGACCCTGCCTTTCAGGCCCGTGCGGGGCGGGTCCGCCACTACCCGGTCGACCCCCTCGGGCAGGAGACCGATCCAGCTCTCCACCGCCCGGCTCTCGACCTCCACCCCGTCGCAGCCGTTGCGGCGGGCGTTGCGCCGGGCGTAGCGGACCGCCAGGCGGTCGCCCTCGACGCCGATCACCCGCCGGTAGCGCGCGGCGAGCGGCAGGGTGAAGAGGCCGACCCCGCAGTAGAGGTCGAAGGCGCTCTCGCCACTCTCCTCGGCCGGCCCCAGGACCGCGGCGACCAGCTCCGGCAGCAGGCCCCGGTGCCCCTGGAAGAAACAGCGGGCGTCGAAGCGGTAGGTGAAGCGGCCGACCGCCACCGCCACCTCGCCGTGCGGCAGGCCCTCGACCCGGGGCGCCGCGGTCACCGAGTCGCCGTCGCCCGCCGCCAGGTCGAGACGGTGGGGAAGCCGGCGCGCGGCCTCCCCCCGGTCCTCGCCCGCCTGGGCGAGGATCTGCGGGAGCCGCGGGAGCAGGCTCTCGAGCGCGGGGACCAGGATCGGGCAGCGGTCCACCGCCACCAGGTCGTGGCTGGCGCGCTCGAAGTACCCCACCGCCGGCTGGCCGCCGGCGCCCCCCCCTTGCTCCACGTGGAGCTGGGTGCGCAGGCGCCAGGCCCACGCGTCACCCGCGATCACCCTCAGGTCCTCGGGCGGCCGGAGGCCGGCGATCCGTACCAGAGTCTCCACCACGGCGGCGGCCTTCAGTCGCACCTGAAGGTCGTCCTCCAGGTGCTGCAAGTCGCAACCCCCGCAGCGTTCGAAGAACGGGCAGGGGGCCGACCGCCGGCCCGGACCCGGCTCGAGGACCTCCACGATCTCGGCGCGGCCGTAGTCGGGCCGGCGCTCGGTCAAGCGCACGCGCAGCCGGTCGCCCGGCGCTGCGCGGGGCACGAAGATCGGAGCGCCCTCGAAGCGGGCGAGCCCGTCGCCGCCCGCAACCAGCTTCTCCACCGTCACCTCGGCCTCGTCGACGCTCGCCAGGCGGACCCCGGGGGGGCGAGGGCTCCCTCTCTCCTCGTCGCTCACCTTCGGTCCTCCGCTTCGCCGAAGACGTGGATCCGGTCGGTCAGCTCCGGCAGGCACCGGTCCACCTCGGCGCGGAGCTCCGCCAGCCGGTAGCGGCGAGACAGGTGGTGGAGCACGATGGCCCGGTTCTCGAACCGCTCTCGGTGCGCCGTCAGGTCGTCCAGGTGGAGGTGCTTGTAGAGGGCCGCCTCGGCGTGCCGGCCCTCCGCCAGGAAAGTACACTCGATCAGCAGGATGGCGGTGGTGAACACTCTGGGCTCGAGCTCGAAGACGCCCGCTCCGGTGTCGCCACAGAAGGAGAGGGCGAGCTCTTCGACGCGCTCTTCGGTCTCGACGCCCTCGGCGCGCAGCCGCGCCAGCTCCGGGCCGGGCCGGCCCCGGTGCTCGGGGCGCAGGCGGTGCTTCGTCCGGACCAGGTGATACCCGAGGCTGGGCAGGACGTGGTCGGTGGGGAACGCCTCCACCGAGAGGTCGCGGCCCACGACCACCCGGTCGCCGGCCGCGAGGCCGGCGAGCTGGTAGTCGTACTCCGTCGCCTCGAGCCGGCCCGCGGCGCGGATCAGCTCGTCGAGCCCGTCGACCGTCTCGGCGGGACAGAAGACGCGCGTCCCCACTCCCTGATGCCGCGTACGCTGGGAGAGCACGTACGGCACGCCGAGGGCGTGGTCGAGGTGGCCATGGGTGAGGAAGAGGTCCGGGGCGCCGGCGAGCTGCGGGGCGCCCCGGCCCGCTTCGAAGGCGAGGCCCGGCGGGTGGACCCGGAACCAGGTCTCGGTTCCCGCCAGAGAACGGCCCTGGATCTTGAGGTCACCGAAATGGAGGGTCGCCGCCGGCACGCGCCGCTAGATTTCCCTGTAGATGAAGCGCTGCAGCACGTTCAGCCGCTCCTGGACGCTGTCCCACTCGGGCTCGATCCGCCAGAGCGCCGCGGCGATCGAGGAGAGGAGCGAGTTGCCGTCCTGGGGCGTGAAGGCGAAGCCGAAGATCTCCCGCTTGCGGCGCACCGTCAGGGTGGGCTCGACCACCACCACCTGCGAGAGGATCCGCCCGTAGTAGCCATGGTCACGGCCGAAGCTGAAGATCAGGTTGGCCTCCTTCTTGGCTGTCATGGCAACGCGGGCGTTCGAGCGGAACCGGGCGAGGACCTCCTCGAGGGTGATGTCCCGCTCGAGCACGAGCTGGAACCAGAGCGAGTGCATGTACTGGGTGTTGAGCTTGACCGCGCTCGAGAAGAGGTCCAGGTCCACGCCCAAGGTCTGGAACACGGAGTGGGCGTCGCGGGCGTGGTGGGTGCCGAAGTCGAGGTCCTTGTGGCTTCCCACCTGCGGCGAGGGGACGAAGCTCGACACCTGGGTGATGTCATTCGCCCGCCGCATGCAGACGAACAGGCCGTGCTCCAGGTTGAACCCCGAGCCCGAGCCACCGTTCTCCCGACCCTCCCAGCCGTCATCGCACAGGGTCTTGAGGATGTTGGTGATGCTGTGGGTGTTGCACGAGACGATCTGGACGAAGCGATCCTCCTCGGGCACCAGCGCCGCGTCGTTCACCCCCCTGGCGTACGGTTTGCCGAAGCCGAACTCGCTGCCCTGGGCGAGAAAGCCCCGGGGGCCCGAGAGCTTCGAGTAGTAGAGCTCCTTGTTCTCGTTGCCCGCCGGGGTGCAGTCGATGACCAGGGTGGCGCGTTCGAGGGCTTCCTCCGTGTCATAGCTCACGGTGTGGCCCAGCTTCTCGAACTCGTCCCGGACCTCGGGGTCGACCGCCAGCTTCGCTCCGCGAGCCATGAGGTGGTCGAGCTTCGCCTTGTCGGAGGCGAGCGGGGTGCGCTTGTGGAAGGTGACCTCGTCGATCCCCATCCTGCCGAGGAAGTCGGTGAAGAGGCCGATCAGCGGCTCACCGATGGTACCCGTCCCGACCACCAGGATGTTCTTGATCCGGCTCATTGCGTCCAACCTCTTTGAAGAGCGTGAGAGCGAGGGAATTCTCCACCATGGAGAGACTCATCCCATTGATTCTAACACAGGAGCCCCGCCGGAGTTTTTCCGACTTGCGAAAGCTAGTGCTGGGTCAGCCAAGCGTCCAGCTCACCGGCGAGATCGCCGGGATCCTGCACCCAACGCACACAGTCTGCTTTGTCCGGAGAAACTTCCGGGAGCTCCAGGATCGAATCGTAAATCCTGCGCCACGGATCGGAGAACGCCCAAAGGGGTCCGCCGAGTTGTCCGATGCTGCCCAGACACCAGGCCAGAAGCCACTCCGAGAGCGTGCCCAGAGCCCCGGGGAGGGCGACGAAGGC
>CAZIIB010000359.1:0-4743 GCA_964539125.1 uncultured Thermoanaerobaculia bacterium
AGCCCAGGACCTCGGCCGAGTCCACCTCCCAGGTGTTCAGGATCTTGCCGCGCAGAGGCAGGATCGCCTGATACTCCCGGTCCCGCGCCTGCTTGGCCGAGCCGCCGGCCGAGTCTCCCTCGACCAGGAACAGCTCGGTCTGCCCCAGGTCCTGGCTGGTGCAGTCGGCGAGCTTTCCGGGCAGGGCGGGTCCGCTCGTCACCCGCTTGCGCTTCACCCGCTTCGACGCCCGCGCCCGCTGCTGGGCGCTGTCGATCGCCAGGCGGGCGATCCGCTCGGCGTCGGCGATGTTCTGGTTGAGCCAGAGGCTGAAGCCGTCCTTGACCGCCCCCGCCACGAAGCTCGCGGCGTCCCGGTTCGACAGCCGCTCCTTGGTCTGGCCCGAGAACTGGGGATCCTTGATGCGCACCGACAGGATGAAGGCGCAACGGGCCCAGACGTCGTCCGGGGCGAGCCGGATGCCGCGCGGCAGCAGGTCGTGGAAGTCGCAGAACTCCCGGATGGCGTCCGTCAGGCCGGTGCGGAAGCCGTTGACGTGGGTACCCCCCTGGGGGGTCGGGATCAGGTTGACGTAGCTCTCTTGCACCGGCGGAGAGGCCGGCGCCTCATCCTCGCCGTCGATCCAGGCCACGGCCCACTCGAGCTCGCGCTCCTCCCCCTTGTGGCGACCGACCAGGGGCTCCTCGGGGATTCGGGGGGCGTCGGAGAGCTCGTCGGCGAGGTAGTCGGCCAGGCCCTCCTCGTACTGCCACTCCCGATCGTTCTCCGAGTGGCCTTCGTCGCGGAGGCGCACGGTCAGCCCGGGACAGAGCACGGCCTTGGCGCGCAAGGCGTGTTGGAGGCGCGGCACGCTCACCTTCGTCGAATCGAAGTACTGCGGGTCGGGCCAGAAGCGGACCAGGGTGCCGGTGTTGCGCTGCCCGACCGTCCCGATCTCCTCGAGCTCGGAGGTCTTGTCGCCGCCGGCGAAGGTCATCCGGTAGCGCCTGCCGGCCCGCCGCACCTCCACGTCGAGCCGCTGGGACAGGGCGTTGACCACCGAGACGCCCACCCCGTGGAGGCCGCCGGAGAAGCGGTAGTTCTTGTGGGAGAACTTGGCCCCGGCGTGGAGGCGCGTGAGGATCACCTCGACGCCGCTCACCCCCTCCTCTTTGTGGCGGTCGACCGGCATGCCTCGGCCATCGTCCTCCACCGAGGCGGAGCCGTCGTCATGCAGGGTGACGGTGATCTCCCGGGCGTGGCCGGCGATCGCCTCGTCGACCGAGTTGTCCACCACCTCGAGCACCAGGTGGTTGGGCCGCTCGGTCTGGGTGTACATGCCCGGCCGCCGGCGGACCGGCTCCAGGCCCTTCAGGACTTCGAGGTCTGAGGCGTCGTACGAGGAGGCAGGCATTACGCTCGAATACCGACTATAGCACGTGGCCGGCGCGCGGGACCGCGCCGGCCGCGGGAATGATAGCGGATCGGAGGCGCTACCGGGCCCGGACCCGCACCGTGACGGCTCGTGGTCGACGTCCGGTCGGGAATCGGGCCCCGGCGGTCCGTCTGCGAAGGACGGGGCGAGCGACGGGATCGTCGCTCGGGCTCAACCTTTCGCCCGCCAACGGGTCTTTAGAGAGCAGGAGAACTGGGAGTGACCCGGTCCGGCGACGGATCACGCGTAGCTAGGAGAAGACCATGGACGCCGACCGTTACGGGGGAGCGACGACGGTGACCGATTGGAAGGAGCTCTTGCGCACCGATCCGCGCGAGACCCTCTCCGAGTTGCTGAGCCGGCTGGCGGCAAGGCGCAGCGCGGATCCCGATCTCGAAGACCTCTTCTGGCGAGCGCTGGTCGACTACGGCGAGCCGCATGAGGTGACGAGGGCTCTGCTCGGACGGCTCCGCGCGGCGCCCGGGCCCACGCTCCTCGACCTGGACCAGGAGCACCGTACCCGCTGCCATGGCCGTCTGCGGGTGGAGGCGGCGGAGGAGCTCGGAGCTTTCCGGCTCGACCCCGGTGAACGGGAGGCGATCGCCGGCCATCCGCTGCGCCTGCCCGAGACGGTGTACGAGCGGCGGGGTCGCCCGGCCGCGGCGGCGGCCCTCTACGCCCTCGAGCACGACCGCCTCGCGGAGCGCGAGGACGCCTTCGGTGCCCTGGCCCGGGCGGCCCTGCGCTACAAGCTGGCGCGGGCCCTCCACCGCGCGGCGAGCCTCGAGAGGGCCGGCGAGCTCGGGTTCGCGATCATGGAGAGCGCTCTGCGGCAGATCGAGCCGGGCGTCGGGGCGCAGTGGAGCGCGCAGGGAACCGCTCCGGGAGGTGCGTCGCCGGCGATGGCGGTCCGGCTGCGATTCCACGTCTACGAGTGGCTCGGCCTGCGCCACTATGAAGCCGAACGCTACGCCGAGGCGGAGGAGAGCTTTCTCCGGGCGGCCGCCTTGCTGCCCGAGAGCGAGCTCGGAGTGGCGGTCCTCGTCTTCGCGGCCAACGCCCTCCTGCACCAAGGCAAGCGGAGCGAGGCCCGTCACCTGCTGGACTCGATCCAGGGCCGGATGCGCCACCTGGGCCCTCGGGATCTGGCCGAGGAATGGGAAGCTCTCTATGGCCAGCTCGAAGAGGAGCTGGGCGAGGAGAGCTGAGCTCGGCCTTCGGGCTCAGGCCGCCAGGGCCGCCGCGAGGAGGCGGTGGAAATGGTGCACGCCCTGCTCGCGGCCCGGAGAGTAGCGCCCCCGGTGGTAGAGCCGCGAGCGCACGCCGCGCTGGACCGCCTCGACGATCGACTCGTCCTCGCGCTCCACCCGGTCGAGTGCTCCGCCGGCGCCGCGGTCGAGGCGGTCCGGATCGAGGACGTAGGTCAGGAAACGGACCCTGGTCCGGTCGGGGGCCAGCGGCTGGACGAGGTTGACCGAGACGCCCCACGGATAGACGTTGATCATGGTGTTGGGGAAGAGCCACCAGTAGTAGGCCGCGATGCGCGGGCCGGCGTCGCGCGCGTCGGGCGACGAGGCGGGCAGGTCGAAGGCCTCCTCCCCGTCGGCCGCGACGCCGAGCTGGAGGACCGAGCCGGGGTAGAGCTCGCTCCGGTACTCGCCGTAGTCCAGGGCGTCGGCGAGCCCGGCGTGGACGTACGGGATGTGGAACCCCTCGAGATAGTTCTCGACGTAGAGGGCCCAGTGGGCGCGGACGAGATAGTCGCGCGAGCGGTTGGGCTCGGGGCTGAGCTCGTCCAGGGGAAGCCAGGCGAGCCGTTCGCGCATCGGGCCGATGAGCTCGTCGAACGGCTGGGCGGGCTCGAGGGCGGTGAAGACGAGCTTCCCCCACGGGCCCAGAGGGAGCTCCGGCAGGTCGTCGGCGGGGGAGGGGAAGCCCTCGGCGTCCTCGAACTCGGGCATGGAGAGGAAGCGGCCGTCGAGGCCGAAGCGGCGGCCGTGGTAGCGGCAGCGCAGGGCCTGGCACCTCCCGCCGCTTTCCACCAGCAGGTTGCCGCGGTGGGTGCACACGTTCGACAGGCAGCGCAGCCGGTCGTCGCCGTCGCGGGCCAGCAGCAGCGGCTCGTCGAGGAGGCCGGGCAAGAGGGTGATCGGCTGCACGTGCCCCGGGGAGCGGACCGGGTCGGTGTCGCCGACGAGCTGCCAGCTCCGCGCGAGGACGCGCTCACCCAACGCCGCAAAGAGCTCCGGGTCGGAGTAGAGAGCTCCAGGCGCGGTCCAGGCCCGGCGGATGTCGGGCTCGATCTCGAAAAGGCGCTCGCTCATGGGCTCTCCGTCCCCGTTTCCGCCCCGCGGAGGCCCGAGAGGAGTAGAATGTCGGTTCCCGTCGCGGCGCAAGGCGGCCCCGGAGGGCCGGCAACGGAGACTATCGCGGGCGCGGCGGTAGGTGTATGCTCGAATAGCAATGAGCGACTGACATGGGACGCGAGCACCGGAGGATCAAGCGGCGGCTGCTCCACGAGCTGGTCGAGGAGAACGTCCATCTGCGCAACGGCGATCGCCCGCAGCCGGCGCGCCGGCGGCGCGGGACCCTGGGGCGGACACTGCGTCTGGTGGCGCTGCTCGGCGCGCCGGCGGCCCTGGTGGCCTCGTCTCTGGTGCTCTCGGGCGCGGTCTCTCCGAGCGGCCCGTGGCATCCGGCGACGGAAGCGCCGCCTCCGGCCGTCCGCACGTCCCCCGTGAGCGCGGGCTCGGCTCCGGGGGCCGCGCTGCCTGCGTCCCCGGGTCCGACCGCGCGCCCGGCGGCCGAGCGCCCCCCGGGGAGCCGGGTTGCGGCGACGACGGTGCCGGCCGACCTCCCGGCGCGCCCCATCGACGCCTCGGTCTTCCCGCTGGCGGTGCACCGGATCGTGCTCGACCCCGGGCACGGCGGCGAGAACTCCGGGACGCGCATCCCCGGCGGTCTCGAGGAGAAGGACCTGACCCTGGACATCGCACGCCGCGTCAAGGCCAGCCTCGAGCGCTACTCCTTCCAGGTGCTGATGACCCGAGACGACGACGAGTCGGTGACGCTCCAGCAACGGGCGGACTTCGCCAACCGCGAGCGGGCGGACATCTTCGTGTCGATCCACCTGAACTGGCTCGAAGGCTCGCGTGAGAGCGGCGTCGAAACCTACTACCTGGGACCCACCGACGACCCGTTCGTCACCCGCCTGGCGGCCGACGAGAACGTCGAGTCGGGCCACAGCCTGGCGGAGCTCCGGGAGATCCTCGACCGGATCTACGCCTGCGTCCGCCAGGCCAAGTCCCTGTGGTTGGCGCGCTCGATCG
>CAZIIB010000360.1:0-4737 GCA_964539125.1 uncultured Thermoanaerobaculia bacterium
TCTACGGCGCCGGCGACGAGCCCCGCTGGGGCTGCCTCGCCGCCGGCGAGCGCCAACCCCGCCTCGTCCTCCGGACCCCCGACCTCGCCTACCTCACCGCGGCGGCCCTCGCCGTCGCCGAGCGGCCCTCCGGATTCCGCTTCCAGGAAAGCGCCGACCGGCGATTGCACCTGCTGCACCGCGGCCATCCCGTCGGCACCTCCGCGGGCCGGATCCAGGTTGGGGGCGACACCCTGCCCCTCCACCTCTCCGGACTGGCCAACCTCCGGGTCCAGCCCCTCGCCTTCGCCCACTACCTGCTCTCCGTGCCCGACGCGACCCTGCGGCGGGCGGGTGCGATCGCCGTCCAGCTCCTCCGGGAGGCGGGACGATGAACGCCGGGAGCCGCTCCGAGCCTCCCGAGCCCCGGCCCCAGCCTCGAATCGAGCCTCGAATCGAGCCCGTCTTCCGCGAGACCTTCCTCGCCGGCTTCCGCGACCCCGTCCACGTCGACGTGCTGCGGCTCATGGGCGACTTCCTCCACACCCTCACCGTCGAGACCTTCTACTGGGTCCGCGAGGAGTGCCGCGGGCTGGCCGGGATGTGTGACGACCTGACCGCGGCGGCCGCCGATCTCGATCACCTGGGGGAATTCCTCCGGGCGCTCCGCGGTGGGATCTGCGAGGTCGAAGAGTCGCCCGAGGAGGCCGAGCTCCATGGCGAGGCCGGGAGGTGGGCGGAGCGGCTCGAGCGGGTGGCCGGGGAGATGCGGGCCACGGTGGAGGAGGTTGAGTAGCGGTGGCGGGCCGGTCTCCGCTGCTTGCCGTGATACGGTTCAGGCGATGGCGCATCTGCTGAAGGACGACCCGACGCCCCGGCTCCTCACCGCGGAGGAGTACGCTCGCATGCCGGACTTGCCCGACGGAACGAAAGACGAGCTCATACGGGGGACTGTGGTGTGTGAGCCGCCACCGAGCTTCGGCCACGGCGCTTCCTCTACGGAGATCGCCCGCCTGCTGGGGAACTTCGTAAAGGACCACGACCTCGGCGTCGTCGTCGGTGAGGCCGGCTTCGTCGTGGAGCGGGGGCCGGACACCGTGCGGGGAACTGACGCGGCCTTCGTCTCGGCCGAGCGGGCGGCCTCCTACTCGGGGGAGGGCTTTTTCGAGGGCGCACCGGACCTGGCGGTGGAGGTGCTCTCCCCCTCGAACACGCCCGCCTCCGTGGCGGAAAAGACACGCCAATACCTGGCCGCGGGAGCGCGCCTCGTCTGGAACGTCGATCCCCGGCAGAGGACGGTGACCGTCCATGCGCCAGGTGCCGAGCCCCAGGTGCTCGCCGCCGGAGACCGCCTCGACGGCGGAGACGTCCTCCCCGGCTTTTCCATCCCCGTCCGCGTGCTGTTCGAGTAGAGGAGTCTGGCAACGGGGCCACGTGGTTCCTCTTGCGAACCGGCCTCGACCAGCACGGACGGTGCGACATGAGCTAGGCTAGGTAGGGTGGGAGTGTGGGTGAGTGAAGACCACGCGATATTTTAGGGAACAGGTGCTTCGGAAGCGTCCATACCTGCGGCGGGAGTGGTGCGAGGAGGCACTCAGGAACCCGCTGCAACGAGAGCTTCAACCAGCAGACGGGCGCATCCGGCACTGGGTCTTCGTCGAGGAGGAAGAGAGATACTTACGCGTCGTAACGCTCGCTGATGGAGAGACGGTGCACAACGCCTTCTTCGATCGGCGTTTCAAGGAGGAGCCGTGAGACTCCACTACTACCCGGAAACGGACTCCCTGTACATCGACTTGGCGGATCGGCCGGGGGTCGAGTCGCGCGAAGTCGCGCCCGGAGTCGTGCTCGATCTCGACGGCGAGGGTCGGCTGGTCGGGATCGACATCGACAATGCGAGCAAAGTGGTCGATCTTGAGAGGATCGAGGCGGAGGAGCTGCCGTTGGGACGGCTGGCAGCAGGGTAACGATGGACTGTAGGAAACGCAGCCGCCTCACCCTCCCTCGCCCGGCGCCGGGGGCTTCCTGGCGAACAGGAACTCCATCGAGCCGCTCTTGAGGAGGTAGGCGCGTTCGAGCTTGAAGTCGGCGAACGCCTGCTCGATCACGGCCTGGGGATAGCGCGGCGCCGGGCGGGTCGCCGCCGGCGGGTCGTGGGCGAGGGTCTCGGCGTCGGCGATCCGGTAGCGCAAAGGCTCGGCGGGCATCTCGCGGGAGTAGTAGACGATGGCGAACACGTACCCCCCGGGGCGCGTGACGGCGCCCAGGTGGTGGGCGGTCCGGACGAGCTGCGGCCGCTCCAGGTAGTTGAGGAGATCCCACGCCAGAACCACGTGATACCCGCGCTCACGATCGTCGGGAGTGAGCGCCGCCAGGGCCGTCTCCAAGGCGCGGTCCGATTTCGGCGGACCGGCCTGGGTCAAGGTCTCGTAGAAGGCGCCCACCTGGACCGAGAGGGCCCAGCGCGACAGGAAGTCGATGTTCGCGCCCAGGGCCGGCCCCAGATCCAGGAAGCGATACGCCCCCCCGGGGATCAGCTCCGAGAAGAGGTCCCCGAGGGCCAGCGAGCGGAGCCGGACGCCCTCCGGCTCCGGCTGCTCGGTCCCCGGGCGGCCGGGGCGGCTCTTCGAGAACCAGGCCACGGGGACTTTCGGTTCAGCCGACTGCCGGGCCGCCGCCGGCCGAGGCGTCTCCCGCGCCGCTCTTCGAGGCCTCGCCGCCCGAGCCCTTCTCGCCGCTCTTCGAGCTCTCGTGGGCGCCCCCGTTGCCGGAGCCGGAGGAGGCCGAGCGCTCCGGCGGTGAGGAGGAGCGGCCGGAGGAGGCGCTTGCGACGCCGGGCTGCCGCTTGGGCTCCATGTCGATCGAGCCCTTGAACTGGGCGCCGTCCTCGAGAGCGACCCGGGGCGCGGTCAGGTTGCCGTGGACGCTTCCGGAGCTGCGCAGGATGATCTGGTCTCCGCCATAGAGGTTGCCCTCCACCTCGCCCTCGACGACGATCGTCTTGCCGTAGACGTCGGCCTTGACCTTGCCGGTTTCGCCGACCGTCACGCTGTTGCCCTTGACGTCGATCTTCCCCTGAACGCGTCCCAGGATGGTGAGGTCCTCCTCGCCCGAGAGATCCCCCTGGATGCTGATCGAGGCGCCGATGACCGCGCGCTCGCGGCGTCCTGACGACGGCGCGGGAGACGAGCTCTCACTCATGGGCCGGGTCGGGGTGTACGTGGGGTTCTCCTGCGGATCGGACTCGGTGCGCTTCCAGGCCATGGTGGGCTCCTTTGGATTTTGTTATGCGCATGAGGCTATTTCGCCATAGCAAGCATGTCAACCGCAGAATACACCGAGTCGGCCGGCACCTCAGGGGAACTTTACAGCCCGAAGCGGGTCATCAGGCGGAAGCGCAGGTCGAAGAGCTTCTTGACGAACGGGGTGAGCTTGCCCCGGCGCCAGGTGTCGGCCGCCTTCTTCACCACCTCGCCCTGGGTGGGGTAGGGGTGGATCACTCCGGCGATCTTGCCCAGGCCCACGCCGGCGGTGATCGCGAGACAGAGCTCGCCCAGCATGTCGCCCGCGTGTTCGGCCACCAAGGTGGCGCCGAGGATCTCGTCCGACCCCTTCTTGAGATGGACCCGGAGGAACCCTTCCGCCTCGCCGTCGAGGAGCGCCCGGTCGACCTCGGAGAGCGGGATCGTCACCGTGTCGACCTCCAGCCCCTTCTCCCGGGCCTCGTGCTCGTAGAGACCGACGTGGGCGATCTCCGGACTGGTGTAGGTACACCAGGGGATCACCAGGTCGCTCGCCTTGGCGCGGCCGAAGAAGAGGGCGTTCTGGATGGCGATCCGGGCCAGGGCGTCGGCAACGTGGGTGAACTGGAAGCGCGACGCGACGTCGCCGGCGGCGAAGATCCGCGGGTTCGAGGTGCGCAGGCGGTCGTCGACCTCGACCCCCTTGGGGGTGTAGTCGACGCCGGCGGCCTCGAGGCCGAGGCCCTCCAGGTTCGGCGCCCGGCCGACCGCCACCAGGACCTGGTCGGCGTGCACTCGACCGGGCTCGGGGCCCGCCTCGCCGCCCCGCGAGAAGCGGACGACCATCTCGCCGTCCCGCCCTTCGACCCGCTCGATCGCCACCCCCAGCTCGAGCGTGACGCCGCTCGCCACCAGGGCGTCCTGCACGATGGCCGCGGCGTCCGCGTCCTCCCGGGGCAGGACGTGGTCCATCCGGTCGAGGAGCGTCACCTGCGAGCCGAAGCGGGCGAAGGTCTGGGACATCTCGCAGCCGATCGGTCCGCCGCCGATCACCGCCAGGCGGGCGGGCAGCCGCGCGAGCTCGAAGATCGTCTCGTTGGTGAGATAGCCGGCCTCCTCGAGCCCTTCGATCGGCGGCGCGGCGGCGCGCGCTCCGGTGGCGATCACCGCCTTGCGGAAGCGCAACCTCCGGCCGCCCACCTCGAGAGCGTCGGCGGCCACGAACTGCCCCGAGCCGAAGAAGACGTCGACTCCGAGCTCGGAGAAGCGGCGGGCGCTGTCGTTGTGGGAGATGTCCGCCCGGATGCGGCGCATCCGCTCCATGGCGGCAGCGAAGTCCCCGTCGCCCGTCACCCGCGGCCCGCCCATCTCGTGGGCCTGGCGCGCCTCGTGCCAGGCACGGGCCGCGCGGATGATCCCCTTCGACGGCACGCAGCCGACGTTCAGGCAGTCGCCGCCCATGAGATGACGCTCCACCAGGGCGACCTTCGCGCCCAGACCGGCGGCGCCGGCGGCG
>CAZIIB010000361.1:0-4735 GCA_964539125.1 uncultured Thermoanaerobaculia bacterium
CCGGCACCCTGGACCAGGAGCGGGAGTTCGACCTCGAGGTGATCCAGCGCCTGCCCGCAGGGGCGACGACGACCCTGACCGTGCCCGACGCCCTCGCCCACAGGCTCCAGCAACGTCAGCCCGGGCTGCCGATCCCCCTCGAGCTGGCCCGGAGACGCGTCACGCGCTTCAGCCGCGTACGCCTGCCCCGGGGGCTCTGCGCGCCAGCCCGCTTCGACGTCCAGAGCGCCACGCCGCTTTCGCTCGCCGCGGGCCACGGCCTGGCGATCCGTCAGCTCTGGCGGGGCGAGGAAGTCGGCCGGATCACATGGCACTTCGGGCCCTGAGACCTGCCAGGTCACTCAGCGCCGGAGCTCGCGCAGGAGGTGGGGGAGCTCGGGGACGATCAGCTCGTCCATGGCCAAGGCGACGGCGGCGACCGAGCCGGGCAGGGCGAAGAGGGCCGTCCGGCCGGCGAGGCCGCCCACCGCCCGGCTGAGCATGGCGGCGGCGCCGATCTCCCGGTGGGAGAGCATGCGGAAGAGCTCGCCGAAGCCCTCGAGGCGCTTGTCGAGGAGACGCTCGACCACCTCCACCGTCGTGTCCCGGAGCGAGATCCCCGTGCCGCCGGTGGTGACGATCACCTCGACCCGGCCCCCGCCGAGCCAGCGACGGAGCCGGGCGTCGATCTCTCCGGGCTCGTCGGGAACCAGGGCGCGCTCGGCCACCCGGTGGCCGGCCGCCTCCAGTGCCTCGACGATCCGCCGCCCCCCTTCGTCGGTGGCCTCTATCCGGGTGTCGGAGACCGAGAGCACCGCGCAGTCCGCGGTCAGGCCCCGGGCGGTCTCCCGGTGCTCGTCGGTGGACCGGCTCACGGCGTCGCCGCCGCCTGGGCTGGGGCGTGGGCCGAGCCTGGGGCGGGCGTCGCCGCCGGCGCCTCCTTGACGTAGGTCTCGAGCCAGCGGTCCATCTCCCAGAGCACGTGAAGGACCGACTCGCGCGCCCGGTAGCCGTGGCTCTCGTCGGGCAGCATGACCAGGCGCGCCGTCTTGCCCAGGCCCTTCAACGCGGCGTAGAAGCGCTCGCTCTGGATCGGAAAGGTCCCGGCGTTGTTGTCCGCCTGGCCGTGGATCAAGAGCAGCGGGGCCTGGACCTGGTCGGCGTGCAGGAAGGGCGACATGGCGTAGTAGACCTCCGGCGCCTGCCAGACCGTCCGCTCCTCGGCCTGGAAGCCGAAGGGTGTCAGGGTGCGGTTGTAGGCGCCGCTCTGGGCGATGCCGGCGGCGAAGAGGTCGGAGTGGGCCAGGAGGTTGGCGACCATGAAGGCGCCGTAGGAGTGGCCGCCGATGGCGATCCGCCCCCGCTCGGCCACGCCGCGCCGGACCACCTCGTCGACCGCCGCCTTCGCCGAGGCCACGAGCTGCTCGACGTAGGTGTCGTTGGGCTCGGCGTCCCCCTCGCCGACGATCGGCATGCTCGGGTCGTCGAGCACCGCGTAGCCCCGGGCGAGGAAGAGGAGCGGCGAGTCCCAGTCAACCTGGACGAAACGGTAGGGCGAGTCGGTCACCTGGCCGGCGGCGTCGGCGCTCTTGTACTCCAGCGGATAGGCCCACATGAGCAGGGGCAACGGGCCGTCGCGCTGGGCGTCGTAGCCCGCCGGCAGGTAGAGGGTGGCGGTCAGGTCGACACCGTCGGCCCGGCGGTAGCGAATCTGCTCCTTCTGGACCCCGGCGAGCTGCGGCGTCGGGTTGGGAAAGGCGGTGAGCTGTCGGAACGCCCCGCCGCTCCCCGCCTCCCCACCGGCCGGGCCGAGGCGGCGGAGGACCACGTTGGCCGGCTCCTCCACCGACTCGCGGCTGGTGAGCACCGTCGGCCCCGCGGGATCGAGGACCGCGTAGGGACGCTCGTAGTACGGGGCCTGGGAGCGGAAGAGCCGCTCGCTCTCATGGCTCCCCAGGTGGTAAGCGTCGAGGAAGGGGCGGTCGCCCTCGGGCGAGGCGCCCTCGCCGGAGAGGAAGAAGGTCGCTCCGCCGTCAGCCGTCCGGAGCACCCGGCGGCCATGGGCATCGGTCGTGGTCACCGGCCAGCCCGGATCGTGGTAGCGGTCCTCCCAGGAGTAGTCGAAGAGGATCTCCGGCGGCGTGCCCGGAGCGTCCGGGCGGAGGCGCAAGACCTTGTCGGTCCGCGTGGGCCACCACCACTCCGAGACCAGGGCCAGGTCGCCGCTCCCCCAGGTCACGCGGTCGTAGCGCAGGTCGAGGGTGGCCAGCGGCGCGGGCTGGCCGTCGAAGGGCGCGGCGAGCGTGAAGAGCCGGTCTCGCTCGGCGGCCTCGGCGCCGGCATCGCCGCCGTCGAGGGCCTCGGCCCAGACCAGCGTCGCCGGAGCATCGGCGCGCCACTCGTGCTCGCGGGGGCCGGTGCGCACCGACCCGAAGGCGATGGGGATCTCCTCCGCCAGCGGCAGCTCGGCCACCCGGCGAACGAGCTGCCCTCGGCGGTCCCACACCTCGACCCGGCGGGGGAAGCGGGAGGCGGGCACCAGGTAGGAGAAGGGCCGGTGGAGCGTCTCGACCAGGAGGTACTCGCCCGAAGGCGAGGGGTCGAAGCCCGCGATGAGGCCCGGCGCCCCCAGAGGGGTCACCGTCCCGTCGAGGCCGATCCTCGCGAGCTGGGCGGTGAAGTAGTGCTCGAAGAGGGCCTCGTCGTGGGGGGTCTCGAGCAGGTCTTCGTAGGTCCGGGCCGGCGCCTCCTTGCCCGCGTTCTCCTGGATCACCGGCCCGGAGGGCACCTCGGGAGCCGGCGGCTCGGGCCCCCGGCCGGGGGGCACCAGGGTGGCGAGGAGGCCGCTCGAGTCGGGGAGCCAGGTGGGAGCGAGGCGGGCGGCGAGATCGAGGGGCGCGTCGGCGAGGCGCCGGGCCGTGGCCGTGGCCACGTCGACCACCCAGAGCTCGATCCGGTCGTCGCCGGTCTGGGTGAAGGCGACGTGGGCGGCGTCGGGCGACCACGTGGCGTAGCCGATCTTCGCCTCGGCCGGCAGCCCGGAGATCGCCCGCTCGGCGCCGTCGGCGACCCGGACGAGGGACAGGTCGGCGGCCGTCCAGGCGCGGCTCGGGCCGCTGGTCCGGGGATCGATCCGGTAGCCGGCGAGCCGGAGCTCGCGCCCGGAGAGCTCGGCGATCGACGGCAGGTGCTGCCACGTCTTGACCAGCAGCCAGGAGCCGTCTGGAGAGACCCAGGCGCCCGGGGTGAGTCGGGCGTCGACCAGGTCCACCAGCACTGGGGCCGGCGTGCGGTAGACGGACTCGGTGTCCGCCGCCAGGGCCATCGGTGCGCAGAGGACCCCGAGGAGGACCGGCACCGCGAGGACGAGGTGGACGAGCGGACGAGGTCGAGCGCGCATGGGCAGGCCTCCGGGCGGAGTTCAGCGGTCCATCAAGGGTGCCCGGAGTATATCGCCGGCCCTCCGCGGCCTCCTCGGGAACCTCACCGCCCAGCCGTGCCTCTCAAGGAGGGAGCGCGGCCCCGACGGCCGCCGCCGAGACCACTTCGGAGTCGAAACACGTGACCATCGAAAACAAGGTCCGCGCCTTCGCCGGGAGCTTCGTGCTCGCCAGCCTGGTCCTGGGCTGGTGGGTGCACCCGGCCTTCTTCCTGTTCACCGCCTTCGTCGGGGCGAACCTCCTGCAGAGCGCATTCACCGGTCTCTGCCCGCTGGAGAAGATCCTCCGCCACTTCGCCCGCCGGAAGGAGCAGCCCGCCCGGAGCTGAGTGGGTCAGCTCCGCACCACGCCCACCCGGAGGCCCAGGGGCCAGCGGACGTGGCGGCGCTCGCCCTCGGGCCACAGGGGAGAGAGGCGGGCCTCGAGCTCGGGCCGTGGGTCCTCGCCCACCGCCCGGCGGTAGCGCATGGTGGCTGACCACGTGCCGAGGTAGCCGAGGAGCTCGGCGCGCGTCCACTCGGCGATGAGCTCGAAGCCGGGCGCCTCGAGCTCGGGAAACGGGAAGGGGATCGTCCGGTAGCCGGCGTCCAGCAGGCGGCGCTCCGGCGGCCAGTAGGCGTCGATGCGCTCCCGGAAGTCGCCGTCGATCCACCGGTCGATCGCCGGCGCGATCCGGCAGAGGGTGTAGTAGGAAGCGGCGACCACCGCCCCGTCCCGCGCCACCCGGCGGACCTCGGCCCAGAAGGCCTCGTGGTCGAGCCAGTGAAGGGCCTGGGCCACCAGGATCAGGTCCACCGAGCGCGCCGGCAGAGCCCCGGCCTCCGCGCGGGCCACCCAGAAGCGCACTCGCTCGGCCGGCTCGCGCGCCATCACCTGGCGGATGCTGGCGTCCGAGGCCATGACCTGCCGGAACTCCACCGCCAAGCCGCGGGCCGCCTGGCCGTTGCCCGTGGCCGGGTCCCACGCGCGCTCGCGCCTGGGAGCGAGAGAGGCGAGGTAGGCGAAGAGCTCCGGCGGGTAGAGCGGGCGGAACGCCGCGTAGCTTCCGGCCTGGACCGAGAAATGGTCCTTGAAGGTTGAGAGCTCGTGAATCGATCGCCGTCCTGCTGCGGGCGCCCCCGAATCACCCCTCGCGGCGTTGCGGCTCCTCGACATAGGCTCGGCTATGCCTGCGTCGCCGCGCCTTGCGAGGGGCGCCCGGATGCCGCCCTCGCGACGGCCGGAGATCGATTCACGAGCTCTGCGGCCATCAAGCGCCGGGCTCCGCGGCGCCCTTGCCGGGTCCGGAGCTCTCCCGCGACCCGGGGGTGCGGATC
>CAZIIB010000362.1:0-4733 GCA_964539125.1 uncultured Thermoanaerobaculia bacterium
TCGCCGCCCACCTCCTGGGCCACCCGGATCCAGGCGTCGTTGGCCTGCCCCCAGGTCTCGAGGGCTTCGTACTCCTCGATGGGCAGGGCCAGGTGGCGCCCGCCCACCAGGACGTTCCGGTGGAGCTGCTCGAGCCGCGCCAGGTTGTGGTGGCGTCGCGCCCAGTGGCGACGCAGCGTCGCGAGGAGAGTCTCCTGGTCGTAGTAGTGGGGTGGGAAGGCGTGGCCGACCGCGGCGACTCTCACCCGCCCTCCCCCTCGGGCCCCGCCACCGCCGCCATCAAGAGGCCGCAGACCGTGTAGAGACCGAGCCAGCCGAGGGCCAGGGTCCACCAGGCGTGGGACGAGAGGGTGGAAGCGCCGGCGGCGGTCAGAACGAGCACCGGCCCCCGGAAGACCCACGCGGTCCACGCCGCGGCCAGGCCGGCGACCCAGCGGTTGAGGCGCCGCTCGCGCACCAGCGCGTAAAGGGCCACCAACCCCAGGGCCTCGAGCACCCAGAGGCCGAGCAGGTAGGGGGCGGGAAGGCCCTCGGGGCGAGGCAGGTCGAGGGCCTCGACGCCGAAGTAGAAGAGCGCCCGAGCCAGGATCACGAGGGGGAGGGCCAGCACGAGGAAGCGGACCAAGGTCCGACGATGATAGCGCAGGGCCGGTCCCTTCCTCAGGTGCTAAAGTCGTACTCCCTCCCACTGCTCGGGGCCGCCCGGGTCGATCCGTGGACACCCGGCGATGATCCGGTCACCGACGCCGGCCGTATTAGGGAATCGGAAGCCGATGGACGCCCGCACCGAAACCCCGCTCTCCGCCCCCGCGGGGCGAGCGACCCTCCTGGTCTTCACGCTGGGGGCGGAGGCCGAGGGCCGCCGGCGGCAGCTGCTGCCCCGGCGCTTCGGCGACCGGGAGCGAAGCCTCTACCGGCTTTGCCTCGACGAGGCCCTGGCGGCGGGACGGGCTGCCGGGTGCCGCCTCGCCGTCTCGTCGCCGGCCCCCCTGGCGCTTCCCGCGGGAGCCCGCGCGGTGCCCCAGCGGGGCCGCGGCTTCGGCGAGCGCTTCGCCGCCGCCTTCGACCAGGCCCTCGGGGCCGATCCGCTGGTCGCCGTGGGCACCGACACCCCCGGTCTCCTCCCGGCGCACGTGGCGCGCGCCCTGGAGCTCCTGGGCGACGGCCCGGAGGCGGCCCGGCGCGTCGTGGTGGGCCCCTCTCCGGACGGCGGCCTCTATCTCCTCGCCGCCCGCCGTCCCCTGGGCGACCTGCTGCGCCGGGTCACCTGGTGCCGGAAGACGACCCTCGCGAGCCTCCTCGCCACCTTGCGCGCCGCGGGCTTCGCCGTCGAGCTCATGGAGCCCCTGGCCGACCTCGACCATCGCGCGGACCTGGAGCGCTGGATCGCTCGCCGTGCGGCAGAGGACGGCGGCGGGCCGATGGGCCGACTGGCGGTGGTGCTCGCCCGGCTCCTGGCCGCCTGGCGCCGCCCCCTGGTGCCCGCGCCCACACCCCGGCCGCGCCTGGCCTTCCTGCCCCTTTCGAGCGGCCGCTCGCCGCCCCGCGGCCACCACCGATAGACCCTGAGGAACCGAGTCTGACGCGACGACCCGGGCCGGCTCCGAGGCCGGAGAGACCGGGGGAGTCGCCGCCCGCCGGGTGTGCCGGCGGAGCGTGGCAACCGATCACCAACGAAGGGGAATCGACTCTTGAGATCGCAACTGGCAACGATCGGAGCGGCGGTGCTGCTCCTCGCGGGATGGACCGCGGCCTGCTCCCGGCCCGGGGGCGATGAGGCGACCGCCAAGCCGGAGGCGGCCACGTCCGACGTGGTCGTGCAGTACGACTGCATTCCCAACTACGCCAACTGGGGCGCCGTGACCGACCTCTACCAGAAGACCACCGGCGTCAGGGTGCCGCCGGACATGAAGGGCTCCTCGGCGGCCATGGCGGCCCTCGAGGCCGAGAAGGCGAACCCCCAGGCCGACACCGCCTACTACTCCGGAGCGATCGGCTACGAGGCGGCGCGGCGGGGGCTTCACCAGGCCTACGAGCCCGCCGGCTGGGACCAGATCCCCGACGCCCTGAAGGACCCCGACGGCAACTGGTGGACGGTCCACACCGCGGCGATCGCCCTGGTGGTCAACACCGCCGCGCTCGGCGACAAGCCGGTGCCGAAGAGCTGGCACGACCTGCTCTCCCCCCAGTACAAGGGGCTCATCGCCTACGACGACCCGACCTGGGGCGGCACGGCGTACACCTTCGTCTACGGCATCAACCACATCCTCGGCGGCACCTCCACGGACTTCGGGCCCGGCCTCGACTACCTGGAGAAGCTGGACGCCAACGTCCAGTCCTACCCCCGCGAGTCGATCTACAACGACGTGCTGCGGGGCGAGATCCCGATCTGGATCAACGCCGACGGCAACGGCTACAAGATGCGCTACGTCGACGGCGGGCCGGTGGAGGTGGTGATCCCCGAGGAGGGCTCGGTCTCGATGCCGCTGGTCATGGGGCTGGTCGCCGGCGCGCCGCACGAGGCGGCGGCGAAGAAGTACCTCGACTGGCTGCTCACCGAGCCCGCTCAGGCCGAGTTCGCCCGCTCCTACTTCCGCCCGGTGATCCCCGGGGCGATGCCCGAGGAGGTGGCGAAGAACTTCCTTCCGGATTCCGACTACGCGCGGGTCGAGAACCTCGACCTGGGCGAGATGGCGGCGGCCTCGGACGCGCTCAAGCGCGCCTGGCAGGAGCGGATCCGCCACGGCGAGGGGGCGGCGGAGTGAGCGCCGGGCCGCGAGGTAGGAATGCCTGGGTGGGGGTGCTCCTGTGCCTGCCCCTGGGGCTCTTCCTCCTCGCGGCCTTCGTGGCGCCGCTGGCCGGGCTCCTGCCCGACAGCCTCCACGCCACCCCGGGGGTCCTGGGGCGGCCGGCGGCCGCCGCGAATGGGGACGCCCCGGCGGCGACCCCCGTCAACTACGCCCGGGCCTTCCGGGCGTCGGGCGAGCTCGCCGCCTTCCGCAACAGCCTGGTCCTCTCGCTGTCGGTGGCCGCGGCTTCGATCGTGCTCTGCCTGCCGCCGGCCTGGATGCTCGCCCGCCACCGCTTCCCCGGCCGCTCGGCCCTGCGCACGATCCTCGCCCTGCCCCTCACCTTCTCGGGTGTGATCGTCGGGTTCCTCGCCATCCTGGTGCTCGGCCGGCTGGGGCTGCTGCCGGCGGTCCTGCGGGTGCTGACCGGGCGGCCGCTGCTGGCCGGGAGCGCCTACACCCTGGGCGGGCTGGTGGCGGCCTACGTCTACTTCGAGGTGCCGCGCGCCACGCTGACGCTGGAGGCCGCCTTCGGGCGCCTCGATCCGGATCAGGAGCGGGCCGCGGCCACCCTGGGCGCGGGCTGGCTCGCCCGGCTCTGGCGCATCACCCTGCCCCAGCTCTGGCCCGCCCTGGTCTCGACCCTGGCGGTCACCTTCGCCGCCTCCATGGGCTCGTTCGGGGTGGCCCTGATCCTGGCGCGGAAGCTTCAGCTGGTGCCCCTCGCCATCTACACCGAGTACACCGGCTTCCTCGACTCGGGATACGCCGCGGCGCTCTGCCTGCTGCTGGCCGGCACCACGCTGGCGGCGGCCGGGCTCCTGCGCTGGCTGACCCGCGGCGACGAGTGGATCTACGGATGAGCGGGTCCCGAAGCGATCGGCGCGATCGGCGCGGTGGCCAGGGCCTCGGGCGGCGGCTCGGGGTGGTCTACTGCTGGGCCCTGGGCTCGCTGGTTCTCCTGCCGGTGGCGGTGGTGGTGGCCGGCGCCTTCCTGCCCGCCGCCCGCCTGGGCATGGCGAGCGAGGGCTGGGTGCGGGGGCGAGAGGCCGCGGTGTCGCTCAAGTGGTTCGCCTACGTGCTCCACCTCTACGGCTCGTCGCTCCTCTACTCGGTGGTGCTCGCCGGAGTGGCGGTCTCTGCCGGGCTGGCCCTCGCCCTGCCGGCGGCCTACGGCCTGGTGCGCCATCCGTTCCCGGGCGCCAAGCTCCTCGAGGAGCTCGCCCTCCTGCCCCTGGCCGTTCCCGGCATCGCGGTGGCGATCGCTCTGATCCAGACCTACGCTCTGGTGCGGGGCGAGTGGTGGTTCGTGGCCGTGGGACACCTGCTCTACACCGTGCCCCTCCTGCTGCGCACCCTGCTCCACGCCCTGCGCGGCGAGGCCTTCGACGAGGAGCGGGCGGCGGCCACCCTGGGCGCCGGACCGCTCGCTCGCTTCGCCCGCATCACCTGGCCGCGCCTGCGCCGGCCGGCGAGCCTGGGGGCCCTCATCGTGGCGGCGGTCTCATGGGGGGAGTTCAACGCCAGCTTCCTTCTCGCGACGCCGCTCCACCAGCCCTACCCGGCGGCCCTCTTCGCCACCTACACCTCGAACAGCTTCGCCGTCTCCTCGGCGGCGACCACCCTCTTCCTGGCCGGCATCCTGCCGCTGCTCGTCGCCATCGAGCGGCTCGGCCGGCGCGAGCTCATGGCCGTGAGGCAGGGGGCGTGAGCGCCATGGACGAGCGGAGCCGGCCGGTCCGGAACCCCGAGCACCCCGCATGGGGCGTGGAGATCACCCTGGCGCAGGTGAGCTTCGCCTACGGCGCGCCGCCCCGCGGCGGCGGCGGTCCGGAGGGCTCCGGCGGTCCGGCGGCGGCGGGGCTCTCCGAGCTCACCCTCGAGGCTCCCGCCGGCCGGGTGACCGCGGTGCTCGGCCCCTCGGGCGCCGGCAAGTCGACCCTG
>CAZIIB010000363.1:0-4726 GCA_964539125.1 uncultured Thermoanaerobaculia bacterium
CGAGCGCTTCGCCGACCCCGACCTCGTGGTCCTCGCCCGCCAGGGGTTGGGCCGCGCGCTGATCCGGAAGGGCGAGATCGGAGAGGGCGTCGCGCTCCTCGACGAGGCCATGGCGGCGGTGGAGGCCGGCGAGGTCTCCGCCGTGCCCGCGGGCGACACCTACTGCAGCGTGATCGAGGGCTGCCATGAGATCTACGACCTCCGGCGCGCCCAGGCGTGGACCGACGCGTTGAGCGAGTGGTGCGAGTCCCAGCCGGAGCTGGTGCCGTTCCGCGGCCAGTGCCTCCTCCGGCGGGCCGAGCTGATGCAGCTTCACGGGGCGTGGTCCGAGGCGATGAGCGAGGCGGAGCGGGCGGGCGACGAGCTGGCCCGGCCGCCCGGCAGGCCCGCGGCGGCCGAGGCCTTCTACCGCCAGGCCGAGCTCCACCGGCTCCGGGGCGAGCTCGACCGGGCGGAGGAGCGCTACCGGGACGCCGGCCGATGGAGCCGCAAGCCCAGGC
Source organism: uncultured Thermoanaerobaculia bacterium (assembly GCA_964539125.1). GTDB lineage: Bacteria > Acidobacteriota > Thermoanaerobaculia > Multivoradales > DATKCC01 > CAVUBL01. The sequence continues at coordinate 501 of CAZIIB010000363.1, forward strand.
CCGGATTCGCCCTGCTGCGCGCGGCCCAGGGCCGGCTGGACTCGGCCGAGGCCACGATCCGTAGGGTGCTGGAGGAGACCGGGACGGCTCCGGAGCGCTCGGTCGTCCTCCCCGCCTACGTCGAGATCACGCTCGCGCGGGGCGACCTCGAGGCCGCCCGGGCGGGTGCCGAGGACCTCCGGGCGATCGCCGAAGAGATCGACGCGCTCAGGCCCCGGGCCCGTGCGGAGGCCGCGGCCGGGGCCGTGCGCCTGGCCGAGGGCGATCCCCGGACGGCGCTCGACCACCTGCGGACCGCGTGGGCGGCGTGGGAGGAGCTCCAGGCGCCCTACGAGGCGGCCCGGGTCCGCGTGCTCATCGCCGTGGCGTGCCGCCGCCTCGGCGACGACGACGGTGCCGCCGTCGAGCTCGAGGCCGCCCGCTGGGCCTTCGAGCGGCTCGGCGCGACCCCCGACGTCGAACGGGTCTCCCGGCTCGCGTCCCGGGAGGAGAGCGAACCGGCCCACGGGCTGACGAAGCGGGAGCTGGAGGTGCTGCGCCTCGTCGCCTCGGGCCGGACCAACCGGGCGATCGGCGAGGAGCTCTCGATCAGCCGCCGGACGGTCGAGCGCCACGTCAGCAACATCTTCGACAAGCCATCCCGGGCGAAGACCTGGCCGGGATCGACGTGCCGACGACACTGATCTGGGGGCGCCACAACAGGGCCCTGCGCCTGGCCATCGCCCGGGAGGCGAGCGAGCGCTACGGCTGGCCGCTCCACGTGATCGAAGGCGCCGCCGACGACGCCCCGATGGAGCGGCCGGCGGCGCTCGTCGAGGCCCTCCGCCGGGCGCTCGGGCCCGCGCGGGCCCCGGAGGCCCGGCTCGCCGCCCGGTGAGACGTCGCCGAGTCCAACGGCCAGGGTCCCAGAGAGTCTCCGGCGCCAGAGCCCCCTCGGAACCTCCGTGTTTCGCGAGGCCGCATGGCCCCGGAGCTCACTTCTCCGTCCCCGGATCCGGGACGGCGCCGGCGAGGATCCGGGCGAGGGGGCCCGCGTCGATGTTGCCGCCGGAGAGGACGACGGCGACCCGCTTCCCGGCCATCCGGGCTCTCTACTCGAGGAGCGCGGCGAGGGGGGCCGCTCCCGCGCCCTCCGCGAGGTTGTGGGTGTCGGACGCGTAGTGACGGACGGCGGCCGCCATCTGCTCTTCGGTGACCCTCACGATCCGGGCGGCCCCGGCGAGAATCGTCGCCAGGGCTTCCGGGTGCGGCGTGCGGCAGGCGATGCCGTCGGCGAAGGTCCGGGCCGAGGGGGTCGACACCGGCTCGCCACGGTCGAAGGACTCGGCGTAGGCCGGCGCGTTTTCGGCGACCACGCCCACGACCTCCGTCCGGAGCCCGAGCGCATCCCTTGCTGCGATGGTGGCGCAGATCCCGGAGCCGAGCCCGATCGGCACGTAGACGGCGTCGAGATCCTCGACCCCTCGGAAGAGCTCGAGCTCTTAGGACGCGACCCCGCGAATGAGCATCGGATGGAAGGTCTCGACCATCAGGAGCCGCCGCTCGGCGGCGATCTCCCGGGCCCGCTCGAGCGCCGCCTGGAAATCCTCTCCGTGCTCGACGAGCTCGGCGCCGTAGGCCCGCATGGCGGCGTTCTTCTCCGGGCTGTTGCCGTGGGGGACGACGAGCGTGGCGCTCCAGCCGACGGAGCGCGCGGCCAGGGCGACGCTCTGGCCGTGATTCCCGCGCGTGGCGGCAATGATGCCTCGCGCTTCCCTGTGGCGACTCGCGAGGTGGTCGAGGAAGACCAGCCCACCCCGGATCTTGAAGGCGCCGGTCGGCAGGTGGTTCTCGTGCTTGACCCAGACCTCGCACCCGGCTCGGGAAGAGAGGAGCGGCCAGCAGATCTGTGGCGTGGAGTGGAGGTGCCGGTACACGAGCGTGGCGGCGGCTTCGAGTGTCTCGAGGGAGTTCATCGCGGGTCTCCGAAGAATGGGCTGAGTTATCCCGGGCCGGTCGGGCCCGGGGGCGGACGAGACTCTACCGCCCTCACCGGGCGCAGGCGCCGCAGCCGGAAGCGGCGGGGCCCAACCCGCCGGAGCGGCCATGGCCACCGTGTCGCTCTCGCTCGTCGGCCGTCCAAGCCTGCTAGCCTGTCTGAATGGCTGCCGTCACGGACGAGTAGATCGGTGCGCTGTTTCGCCGCGAGATCAGCTCCGGCGGAGCAGGAAGAGCGCCGCGGCGGCCAGGAGGGCGAGGAGCGCAAGGCGGCCCCAGAGGCCCAGGGTCGGCACCTCGACGAGCGGCTGGGCGGCGGCGTCCAGGACGACGGTCGCGGTCGTCTGCTTCGGCGGCCCGACGCCGTCGCCCCGGTCGTCGATCGTGACCTCGAAGGTGAAGGTGCCGCGCCGGTCGGCGGTGTAGGTCACCTCGCCGCCGGCGAACGCCGCGTTGAGCTCGGCGAGGGAGCCGACCAGGGTGAGCGTGCTGGGTGAGCCGCTCGCGGCGAGCCGAGCGGCCGCGGTCTCGGCCGGAGCGCCGGCAGTCGCGGCCTTGGCAGAGCCCGAGTAGGCCAGCGCTCCGCCGTCGACCGTCAGCGCGACCTGCACGTCGAGGTCGCCGGCTTCAAGGTCGTCGAAAGACAGGCCCAGGAGGGGGAACGGGTGCCCGGCGGTCACCGACAGGGTCGTGGGAGCGTCGATCGTCGGTGGCTGGTTGACCGGGTCGACCAGCAGCTCCACCGTCGCCGTGTCGGTCAGCGGACCGCCGGACCCGCTGTGTCCCTGGTCGTCGACGGAGATCGTGAGCTCCACGGTCGTGGTGTCGTGCAGGGCCGTGGTGAAGGTCAGACCGCCCCCGGCTATCAGGCCGTTGATCGCGGTGTAGCTGCCTTCGAGGCTGAGGTCGCCGACGGAGCCGCCGACCACGACTCCGGCCGCCGAGCCCGCGGCCAGGGAGCCGCTCGGCACCGACAGGGTGACCCGGACCGCGGCACTCCCGGCGTCGGGGTCGGCGAAAACCAGTCCCCCCAGCGCCGAAGCCGCGTCCTCTGTGACGGCGAGGCTCGCGGGTGCGCTGATGGTGGGCGGATCGTTGACCGCGGAGAGCTCGAGGGTGACGTTCTGGCTCGCGGTCTTGGCTCCGCCCGCGCCGTTGTGGCCTTGATCGTCGATCACGAGCCCGAGGGTGACGTTCGAGGTGTCGTTGGCGGCCGGAGTGAAGGTGACGCCGCCGGCGGCGAGGAAGCTACTGATCGTCCCGACCTTGCCGGTGAGGGTGAGAGCCGCCGCGGTGCCGCCGACGGTGACTCCGCCACCGCTGGTCGCCGAGAGGGCGCCGTTCCCGACGCTCAGGGTGACCAGCACGCTGTCGGGATCGGCGTCGACGTCGGCGAAGGAGATGCCGGTCAGGGTCTTCGGGACGTCCTCGGTCACGGCGAGGCTGGCGGGCGCGCTGATCGTGGGCGGGTCGTTGACCACCGCCGCGCAGCCGGGGGCCGAGAGATCGACCGAATCCGCGCCCACGGTCACGGTCGCCGGGCACATGGCGGCGAGGCCGGAGTCGCCCGTGACCGTCAGCGTGACGGGGTTCGTGCCGACATCCGCGCAGGTGAAGGCGCTCTTGTCGAGGGAGAGCGTCACCGGCGTCTTGCAGGGATCTTCGGACTTGTGGAAGAAGAAGCCGTCGCTCGCTCCGTCGAGGTCGGCGGGGCTGATGCTCGCCTGGCCGTTCGCGTCGAGCTGGATCGAGAGGTCGTGGCAGCGGGCGATGGGCGTCTTGCCGGAAAGGACCGTGACGCGGTACGACGACGTGGGCGCCGTGCCGCCGCCGTCGCTGTCGGCGGCGTAATGGACCTTCGCGTAGCCGGCGTCCACGGCAAGGCTGTCGAGCTCCCCGTCGGTGTATCCGATCCCCACGGTCGACAGCCCGCCGGCCGGATAGCGGTCGACCTTGTAGGAGAGGGTCACTCCGACTCCGGCGCACAGCCCCTGGGCCGACGGGACGGGCAGGCCCGTCACCGTCTTTGAACAGGTGCCGGTGTCCGCGGTGACGGTCACGTCCGAGAGGTCCGAGAGGGTGAAGTCGCGGCCGTCTCGCACCGTGATCGACGCTACGCACGAGTCCGCGTCCTTGACCGTGTTGCCGTCCTTGAGCAGAGCGATCAGGCTCACGTAGCCGTCGCCGAGATCGCTGCAGCCGTAGCCGAGGCTGGTCGTGGCGTTGAAGATGTCGGGAATGAAGCCCTT
>CAZIIB010000364.1:0-4713 GCA_964539125.1 uncultured Thermoanaerobaculia bacterium
AGATGAGCCCGGCCTTCTCGGTCTGCGCCTGGAGGATCTTGAAGATCAGCTCCTGCTTGCGCATGCCGGCGGCACCCTCGACCCCCAGCTCCTTGGCGATGTTGGTCAGCTCGGAGATGCTCATCTCCTTGAGCGCCCGGATGTCGAGCGTCTTGCCGCCACCTCGGTTGCGGTCGCCCCGGTCGTTGGGCTCCCGCGGCTCGCGCGGCTCCCGCGGCTCGCGGGTGTCGCGCGGGTGGCCCCTGTGGTTGCCGCGATGGGTGCGTTCCTTCTTCTGAACGTTTTGTGACGATTTAGCCATTGTGTTCCTCATCTGCTGTTCCGGGACCGGCCCGGAGATGTCCAGCGATCTCCTTCCACAGCTCCTTGATCCCCTCGCCGGTTCGCGCCGAAACGGGGACGATCGGTACGCTTTCGTCGGTCCCGAGGGTCCGGCGGATCGCCGCGAGGGCGGCCGCCGCCCGGCTCCGGGACAGACGGTCCATCTTGGTCGCTGCCACCACCCCCGCAATCCCGAAGGCGGCCAGGTAGCGCCAGGCTTCGACGTCGAGCGGCGTGGCGCCGACCTTGGCGTCGACGATCAAGACCACCAGGGGCGGCGACGGGGTCCGGCGGAAGTACCGGTCCACCAGCTCCGCCCACTCCTTGCGCGCCGCTTCCGAGACCTTGGCGTAGCCGTAGCCCGGAAGATCGACGAAATACGCCCGGCGATCCACCAGGAAGTAGTGGACCGCCCGGGTGCGTCCGGGCGTCGAGCTGGTCCGCGCCAGCCCCCGGCGTCCCACCAGCCGGTTCATCAGGCTGGACTTGCCGACGTTGGAGCGGCCGACGAAGGCCACCTGCGGCCGGTCGTCCCGGATCAGCTGGGCCTCTACGTGGGCCGCGCGGACGTGCTCGGCTGTCTCGATCTTCACGGTTCAACAACCCTCGGGTTGCTCCGGCGCCTGCCTCCCGACTTCGGGAAACCGGCCGTGACCGGCTCCTCCGGGGAGGTACGCGACCTGCCAGCTCTGCTGTCAGCTAGAGGTCTCCGACCTGTGAAGATCGGCTCGGATTCGGCCCCGCGCGCGAGCTGCCGCGCAGGGCTCCCGGCGGTCGTCCGAGTGCTCCGGCGACCGCGGGGCCGTTCCGCGGCCCCGCCCCTCGAGGGCCGGGACCGCCGGAGCGGCCGGGGTTCAAAGCGCTCGAAGGATTCTCCGGCCGTCGCGAGAGCGTGCCCGGGCGCTCCTCGCAAGGCGCGCCGACACAGGCGTAGCCGCGTCTACGTCGAGGAGGCGCAACGCCTCGAGGGGCGGTTCGGGGACGCTCGGAGCAGGTAGGAGATTCATTCGCGCGCTTCTAATGGGCCAGGGAATCCGGCCCGACGGGAGGCTCCGGCGGAGCCTCCTTGAACTTGGCCTCCCCCTTGGGAAGCGGAGTGATCTCGCCGTCGAGGGCGAGGCGCAGGACGTCGTCCATCGACTCGATCAGATGGATCTCCAGCGCGTCGCGCACTTCTTCGGGGATGTCCTCCAGATCCTTCTCGTTTTCCTTGGGGAGAATGACCTCGGTGATGCCGGCCCGGAAGGCCGCCAGCACCTTATCCTTGATTCCGCCGACCGGCAAGACCTTGCCTCGCAGGGTGATCTCGCCGGTCATCGAGACGTCCTTGCGCACCGGCACTCGGGTGAGCGCGGAGACCAGGGCGGTGGCCATGGTGATTCCCGCCGAGGGACCGTCCTTCGGAATCGCGCCCTCCGGGACGTGGATGTGCAGGTCGATCTCGTCGTTGAACTCCGGGTCGACGCCCAGGAGCTCCGCCCGGCTCCGGAGATACGAGACCGCGGCGCGGGCCGACTCCTGCATCACCTCGCCGAGCTTGCCGGTGAGGGTGAGCTTGCCCTTGCCCTTCATCAGGCCGACCTCGGTCTCGAGGAGCTCGCCGCCGGCCTCGGTCCAGGCCAGGCCGGTGGCCAGCCCGATCTCGGAGGTCTCGTTCTTGCGGCGCTTGCGGAACTTGTGCTTGCCCAGCAGATCGGTGACCGTCTCCGGCCCGACCGACATCTCCAGGTCCTCGTCGCTCTCGGTCACCACGCGGCGGGCCACCTTGCGGGCGATCGAGGCGATCTCCCGCTCCAGGTTGCGCACCCCGGCCTCCCGGGTGTAGTGGTCGATCAAGACCCGGATCGCCTCGTCCTCGAAGCCGACCTTGTCCGGCGCCAGGCCGTGCTTCTCGAGCTGCTTCGGGACCAGGAACTGGCGGGCGATCTCCACCTTCTCGTTGGGCGTGTAGCCGGAGAGCTCGATCGTCTCCATGCGGTCCCGGAGCGGCGGCGGGATGGTGTGGGCGACATTGGCGGTGGCGATGAACATGACCTTCGAGAGGTCGTACTCGACGTCGAGGTAGTGGTCGACGAAGGAGTCGTTCTGCTCCGGATCGAGGACCTCGAGCAGGGCCGACGAGGGGTCGCCCCGGAAGTCCATGGACATCTTGTCGACCTCGTCGAGGAGGAAGACCGGGTTGACGGTGCCGGCCTTCTTCATCATCTGGATGATCTGGCCGGGGAAGGCGCCGATGTAGGTGCGCCGGTGGCCCCGGATCTCGGCCTCGTCGCGCACGCCGCCCAGCGACAGGCGGACGAACTCGCGCCCCGTGGCCCGGGCGATGGACTTGGCGAGGGAGGACTTGCCCACGCCGGGGGGGCCGACGAAGCAGATGATCGAGCTGCGGGTCTGGCCCACGAGCTGGCGCACGGCGAGGAACTCGAGGATCCGCTCCTTGATCTTCTCGAGACCGTAGTGATCGGCGTTCAGGATCTCCTCGGCCTGGTTCAGGTCGGTCTGCTCCTCGCTCGCCTTCTGCCAGGGCACAGAGACCAGCCAGTCGATGTAGTTGCGCGACACCGTGGCCTCGGCGGAGACCGGCGGCATGGCCTCCAGGCGCTTGAGCTCCTGCTCGGCCTTCTCCTTGACCTCCTCCGGAAGGCCCGCCTCCTCGATGCGCTCCTTGAGCTCGGCCACCTCGTCCGAGCGATCGTCCTTGCGGCCCAGCTCCTGGTGGATGGCCTTGATCTTCTCGTTGAGGTAGTACTCCTTCTGGGCCTTCTCCATCTGCTTCTTGACCTTGACGTTGATCCGCTTGTCGATGTTGATCTTCTCGACCTCGACGTCGATCAGGTCCTGAAGCCGCTGGAGCCGCTCGTAGGGGTTGGTCAGCTCGAGCAGGCCCTGCTTGTCGCCCGTGGAGACCATGAGGTGGGCGGCGAGGATGTCCGCGAAGCGGTCCGGATCGTCCACCTTGAGGGTGGACATGAGGCCCTCGAAGGCCAGGTGGTGGGACATCTTGGCGTACTGCTCGAAGATCGACAGGACCTTCGACATGTACACCTGGAGCTCCTCGCTCATCGGGTAGTCGACCTCGAGCACGTCCACCTCGGCGCTCATGGCGCCGTCGACCTCGTCCACGTCCACCACCAAGCCCCGCTTGACCCCCTCGACCATCACCTTGACGTTCCCGTTGGGGAGCTTCAGGTTCTGGATGACGGTGGCCACCACCCCCATGTCGTAGACGTCCGCGCGCAGGGGCTCGTCGATCTTCGGGTCCCTCTGGGCGACCAGGAAGATCCGCTTGTCCGGGGTCGCGAGCGTCTGCTCCAGCGCCCGCACCGAGCTCTCGCGGCCGACGATGAACGGGGCCATCATGTGAGGGAAGACCACCATGTCCCGCAGGGGGACGAGGGGCAGGGTCTCGCGCGTCTTGCGAACGAAGCTGGAGCTCATCTTGAGGGTGTGTCCGATCTCGAGTTCAGGTTCACCTGGTCGCCGGGCGCTCGAGCCGCGCGGCGCGTGCGACCTCAGCGTTGACCGCCGGCGGGCCCGCGGCCTGTGCTCAGCCGGCCTTCTTGTAGAGGGCGATCGGCTGCATGTGGCGCACGACCGCCTCCTCGTTGATCACACACTGCTTGATGTCGCGCTGGGACGGCACATTGTACATCAGGTCGAGCATCAGCTCTTCCAGGATGATCCGCAGGCCGCGCGCACCGACGTTGCGGGTGAGGGCCTCCTGGGCGATCAACCGCATGGCGTCGTCGGTGAACGACAGCTCGACGCCCTCGAACTCGAGAATCGTCTGGTACTGACGAATCAAGCTGTTCTTGGGCTCCTTGAGGATGCGTACCAGAGCGTCCTCGTCGAGCTCGTCGAGGGTGGCCACCACCGGCAGCCGGCCGACGAACTCGGGGATCAGGCCGTACTTGATCAGGTCCTCGGGCAGGGCCTTCTCCAACACCTCGCCCTTCCTGCGGGTCTTGCGGTCGGAGATCTCGGCTCCGAAGCCCAGGCTCTTCTGGTTCAGGCGCCGCTCGATGACCTCCTCGAGGCCGACGAAGGCGCCGCCGCAGAGGAAGAGGATGTTCGTGGTGTCGATCTGCAGGAACTCCTGGTGAGGGTGCTTGCGGCCGCCCTGGGGCGGCACGTTGCACTGGGTCCCCTCGAGGATCTTGAGCAGGGCCTGCTGCACGCCCTCGCCCGAGACGTCGCGGGTGATCGAGGGGTTGTCGCTCTTCCTGCAGATCTTGTCGATCTCGTCGATGTAGACGATGCCCCGCTGGGTCTTCTCCTTGTCGTTGCCGGAGGCCTGGTAGAGCTTGAGGATGATGTTCTCGACGTCCTCACCGACGTAGCCGGCCTCGGTCAGGGTCGTGGCGTCGGCGATGGTGAAGGGCACCGAGAGGA
>CAZIIB010000365.1:0-4697 GCA_964539125.1 uncultured Thermoanaerobaculia bacterium
CTTGTTGAACAGGAGCGGCAAGAGGAGGAGGACGGCGACGGCCAGGGGCGGCCCGAAGGCGATGGCGTAGGACTCGATCGCCTTGGGCATCAGGGCGTAGAGGGCGAAGATCCACAGGAAGTACCAGTCGGGACGCGGGTTGGAGTTGATGTTGGCGGGGTTGGGCGCCGCCTGGAGCTTCGGCGGCCCGACGTAGACCGCGAGGAAGAGGACGACCAGGACGACCACCAGGCCGAAGGCCATGTCGCGCCAGGCCGCGTTGGGCCAGAAGGGCACGCCCTTCTCCTCGAGCATCTTCTCGTACCACGCGCGGTAGGTCGCCGGCTCGACCGGCCGTCCCTCCTTGGGAGGCTCGGAGATCCCGTTGCGGATGACGAGGTAGAGGTGGAGACCGATCAGGGCGAAGAGAAGGGCCGGGATCAAGAAGACATGGAAGGCGAAGAACCGGCTGAGCGTCGCTCCGCCCAGGGTATCGCCGGCCAGGATGAAGTGGGCGAGCCAGTTGCCGACCAGGGGTATCCGCCCCGCTTGCTCGGCTCCCACCACCGCGGACCACACTCCGTTGTTGTCCCAGCGCAGGAGCTGCCCGGTAAAGCCCGTGGCGACGGTCAAGCCGAGGAGGACGACCCCGGAGATCCAGCTCATCTCACGCGGATACTTGTAGGCGCCCAGGATGTAGACCCGGATCATGTGGATGCCGACCAGGAAGATCATGGCCGAGGCGCCGTAGTAGTGGATGCCGCGCAGGACCGCCCCGAGCGGCGCCCGGTTGGTGATGTACTCGAGCGACTCGTAGGCCGAGGCGGAGGTCGGCTGATACATCAAGGCGAGCGAGACCCCAGTCACCACCTGGAGGACGAAGACGAAGAGCGCTGCGCTGCCGAAAACGTAGGTCCAGCGCGAGTCCGGCGGCACCAGGTGCTTGGCCAGGGGCCCCACGAGGTCGGAGAGCCCCGTCTTGTCGTCGAACCAGCCCCAGAGCTTTCCGATGCCTTTGGTCACGCTGGCCATCACAACCTCGTGATCGGGATCGGGCTCGCCAGAATCTGGACCTTGCCCCGATGCACCCGGATCGGGTAGTGCGCCAGCCCGTGCGGCGGCGGGCCCGCGGCCACGGTGCCGTCCTCGTTGTAGACGCCACCGTGGCAGGGACAGAGGAAGATCTTCGCGTCGGCGAGCCAGCGCACCGGGCACCCGAGGTGGGCGCAGTTGACCGCGAAGGCGACGAACTCGTCTTCCTCGGTCCGGCGCACCCAGGAAGCGGTCTGGGCCGTGATCCCGGACCAGGGCAGGGGCGAGGAGTCGCGAAAGTCCACCAGCACCGTCTCGCCCACGGTGAACTTGGCGAGCGGGCCGAGATCCCGCCAGATGCGCGGCGTCTTGCGAAAGAGGGGGGCGAACAGGGCGCCGATCACGGGGACGCCCAGGAGGGCGGCCTCGACGGCACCCGCCACCATCAGGAGCTTGACGATGAACCCGCGCCGGGTGGTCTCGCGGTCGGTCACGCCGTTCTCACTCACGGCCGAGCTCCCGGATCCACCCGACGAGGGAGGCGGCCGAGGCCACCACCCCGACCACGGCCACGAGCGGCGAGGTGACCAGGGCCCAAAACAAGAGAGTGATCCCGAAGGCGAGCGCGACGGGCCAGTAGGTCGGCCGCGGCATCTCCTGTGGCACCGCCGGCGCCGGCGGGTACTCTTCGCCGATCGCAGCCAGCCGCTTCTCGTCCATGCTCACCTCGTTTCCCTGACCGCTTGGCCGCTCGCCACGCCCCCGCCGCGCTCATCCGACTCGCGGTACCAGCGAGCGAGCGAGATCATGACGTTGGTGATGTAGATCATGCAGGCGGGAACCCACATCGTGAGCCCCGCCATCTCCTGGTCGACCTCGGCCACCGAGTCGCCGCCGGCGTGAAGGAGCGAAACGAGACCGCTCGCCGCCGCCGCGCCACCGCCCGGGAGATACAGCCCGGCCGGGCTGAAGGTGATGGCGATGCCGAGAACCGTGCACCCGGTACAGGCCAGGAACAGGTAGAGCGCGCGGGTCAGATGCGAGAGGCGGCGAAGCTCGACCGGCGCGAAGACGGGCCAGATGAACACCACCCCGAAGGCAAGGAGCTGGAGCTCCTGAACCGTCGCCAGGAGCGAGGACTCCGCCGCCCGATGGAAGAGCGCCGGGAGTTGCCAGAGCCACATGGCGCTCATCCCGAAGAGCCAGGCGATCACCGGCCGGAACAGGAAGGTGGCGGCCTTTCTCGGCCCCGGACGGGCGAGGAGGCGGGCGTAGGGCGCCGGATCGGCGCCGCTCAGGAGAAGCGGCGGGATGATCAACAGCAAGGTGATGTGGCGCGCCATGTGGAAGGTCAGGTGGTAGGAGCCGAAGGTCCCCGCCGGCACGAGCGCGACCGCGACGAGCAGCGCCAGGCCCAGGAGGTACCAGGCGTTTCTCCCCCTCTCGCGGGCCCCCTTGCGGCGCAGGCGAACGACGAGGAGAACCGCCGCGACCGCGAGGAGGACCAGTGCCTCCGGAGTCAGCCAGGAATCCGCTCCGCTCATAGGGCTCATAGGTAGGCCCCCAGGTAAACGACGGTGAAGACGACGATCCAGACCACGTCGACGAAGTGCCAGTAGATGGCGGCGGACTCGAAGGCCGAGCGCTCGATCCGTCGGAACCGGCGCGAAGCGACCAACCCCGAGATGGTGCCGAGAACGACGAGGCCGACGATGACGTGGAAGCCGTGAAAGCCGGTGAGGGTGAAGAAGGCCGAGCCGAAGACGTCGCGGCTGACCGTGACGTCGAGGTGTACGAGGCGCGCGTACTCGAGACCCTGACCGACCAGGAACACCGCGCCCAGGACGATGGTCGACGCCAACCAGGAGAGGGCCGACCGGCGACGCTCGCGGCGCAGCCTGGCCTCGGCGATCATCAGGGTGAAGCTGCTCGCGATCAGGAGAGCGCTATACACCGAGGTCTTGGCGAGATCGAGGTAGCGGGCCTCGGCCACGAGCTTTCCACCCTCGCGGCTGTAGTGCACGAAGGCGATGATCAGGGCGAGGAAGAAGAAAGCCTCGGAGCCCACGAAGAGATACATCAGGAGCCGGTTCTTGTCGATCGGCTCCCGACGGGCCGGGCTCGTCGGTCCCGCTGCGGTCGTCACTTCCAATCGGGATCCTCCGGATGATTCCAGTCCCAGAGCGGGCGGCGGCTGCGCACCAGCGGGACGGTGGTGAAGTTCTTCTCCGCCGGGGGCGAGGAGGCGAGCCACTCGAGGCTCCACGCCTCCCAGGGATTGTCGCCCGCTCGCTCCCCGTGTCTCAGGCTCCATGCGATGTTCCAGAAGAAGACCAGGAACGAGACGGCCAGGATGAAGGCCGAGAGGGTCGAGACGAGGTTGAGATCGCCCCAGTACGGGAAGCTCTGATAGGTGAAGACACGGCGCGGCATGCCGAGCAGGCCCAACAGGTGAAAGACGAAGAAGGTGCCGTTGAAGCCGAGAAAGAAAAGCCAGAAGTGCCAGCGTCCGAGCGTCTCCGAGAGCTTGCGTCCCGACATCTTCGGGAACCAGTAATAGACGCCGGCGATCGCCGCCGAGAGCGAACCACCCACCAGCACGTAGTGGATGTGGGCCACCACGAAATAGGTGTCGGTCAGGCGCCAGTCGATGGGAACGATGGCGAAGGCCACGCCGCTCAGGCCGCCGATGGTGAAGTCGATCAGGAAGGCGATGGCGAAGAGCATCGAGGCCGTGAGCACGATCGAGCCTCGCCACATGGTGGCGATCCAGTTGAAGATCTTGACCCCGGTGGGCACCGCGATCAGCATGCTGGTGGCGGCGAAGAAGGCGTTGAAGGCGGTCCCCAGGCCGGTGGCGAACATGTGATGGGCCCAGACCCCGAAGGCGAGCAGCGCGATCGCCACGGTCGAGGCGGCGACGAACTCGTAGCCGAAGATCGGCTTGCGCGAGAAGACCGGGATGACCTCCGAGATGATGCCGAAGGCGGGAAGCGCGAGGATGTAGACCTCGGGATGGCCGAAGGCCCAGAAGACGTGCTGCCACATGAGCGCCGAGCCACCCGCCGCGGTGAGGAAGAAGTGGGCGTTCAAGAGACGGTCGATCAAGATCATGACGAGCCCGGCGTTGAGCAGGGGAAAGGCCCCGATGATCAAGAGACCGTTGACCATCACCATCCACACGAAGAGAGGCAGGCGGGTCAGCGACATCCCCTCCGCCCGCATGGTCACCGTGGTGACCACGAAGTTGAGGCCGGCACCGAGGGTTCCGATTCCCGTCATCAGGAGGCTCAGGGCCCAGTAGCTCACTCCCGGCCCGGGGCTGTAGAAGGTCTCGCTCAACGGCGGGTAGGCGAACCAGCCGACGGCGGGAGCGCCGGAGGTGAAGAAACTGAAATAGAGCAGCAGCCCGCCGAAGAAGAAGATCCAGAAGCTGAAGGCGTTGAGGCGCGGGAAGGCCATCTCGTTGGCCCCGATCATCAGAGGCAGGAGATAGGTGGCGAAACCGACCAGAAGCGGGGTCAGGACCAGGAAGATCATGGTCGTCCCGTGCATGGTGAAGATCTGGTTGTAGGCCTCGGGCGAGAGGAAATGGTTGCCCGGCCTGGCGAGCTGGATGCGCATCAGGAGGGCTTCCGTCAAGCCGACCAGGAAGAAGAGCAACGACGACCAGAGGTAGAGGATGC
>CAZIIB010000366.1:0-4690 GCA_964539125.1 uncultured Thermoanaerobaculia bacterium
GTGGACCGGGAGGTCGCCGCCGAGCTCGAAGGTGCCTGCGGCGGTCGCGTCGGGTGTCGGGGTCACTGACATGATGTCTCCTCGCGTTGTGGTTCGGGTCGTTTCGGGCTCCCGGAACCGGTCGGTCCGGCGGAACCGGCGCTCTCGGTCCCGGGTCTCCCCGAGACATTCAAGCAGATCATGAGCCGTCCGCCTTCCCTCGCCGGGGGGACGGCGGCGGATTACGGCCGGGTGAACTTCCAGTAGCCGAGGACGTGGCGGGCGGCCGGGTCGGTGGCGCGGGCGTAGTAAGGGCCGGGGGTGAGCTGCTCCCAGAGGCCGGTGCCGATCTCGTAGAGCGGGCGCTCGGGGCGGGCGAGGGCGGCGGGGACGACCTGGGGGTTGAGGCCCACGGAGAGCTCGCTGGGGCCGTCGGCCGTCCAGGAGAGGGTGGGCGGCGCGTCGAGGGTCCCCAGGTCCCGGAGGTCCCAGGCGGCGGCGAAGGGTGCCTCCCCGGGCCACGCCTCTCCCGCCAGGCGGAGCAGGCGGTCGGCCTCGGCCTCGCCGTAGTGGCGCGCCAGGAAGTGGCGGCGGGAGGCGGCCATGTGGTCGGCCACGTCGCTCCGGCGGCTCTGGTTGAACAGGTGCACCACCTCGGCCCCGGGCGCGTAGACCACCGGCATCCCCCGTTCGCGGAGGCGCAGGCAGAGATCGGTGTCGTCGTAGTAGAGGAAGAGCGCCGGGTCGAAGAGACCGCCCGCCGCGTCGACGTGCTCTTTGCGCACCACGAAGCAGGCGCCCGAGAGGATCTCGGCCTCCCGCGGGGCGGCGGCGAAGGTGAGCTCCGACATCCGCCGCTGCCACGCCAGGGCGTGGGCCGGCCAGGCGCCGTCCCGGGCCGCCGCGGCGTCGGCCTCGATCCGGGCGCGGTCCTCGGGATAGCCGGGGTTGAGCTTGAGCGTGCGCTCCCGATCCCACCAGGTGGCGGGACCGGCAAGGGCCACCGCCCTCTCGTCCATCGCCCGGGCGAGGGCGGCGAGCGATCCGGGCAGATAGACGATGTCCGGGTTCGAGAGGAGGACGAGGGGGGAGTCGGCCGCCTCGTACGCCAGGTTGCAGGCGCGCGGGTAGCCCAGGTTCTCCTCCGACCAGAGGATACGCACCCGCTCCGGGGTCTCCTCCCGGACCCGCTCGCGTGCGGCCGGCTCCGAGGCGTTGTCCACCACCAGCACGTCGACCGCGAGCCCGCGCGCCTCGAGCCCGGCCGCCTCGGCGCGGAGGGTCCGGAGGCACTCCGCCAGGAGATCCGGCACGTTCCAGTGGACGACGGCGCAGGTGAGGTCGCTCATGCGGGGCGTACCATATCGGATGCTCCCCGCATCCCCTCGATCTCCTTCCCACCGCACGGGTCCCCGTGTCGGAGCTATCGGGTCGAGATGGGGGCTGCGCACTGGTAGCATGTGGGCCTCGCCTGGACGCACCGCTCCCTGACGCCCGTACAGCCTTCCATGGACCTCTCGATCGAGCCGACCCCCCTGCCCGGCGCGTTGGTCGTCCACCACGAGACGTTCCGGGACGACCGGGGCTTCTTCCTCGAGGTCTACCGGCGCGACCGCTTCGAGGCTGCCGGCCTGCCCGGGACCTTCGTCCAGATAAACCACTCCCGCTCCGCCGCCGGAGTGGTCCGCGGCCTCCATTTCCAGTGGGACCCGCCCATGGGGAAGCTCATGCGGGTCGTCT
Source organism: uncultured Thermoanaerobaculia bacterium (assembly GCA_964539125.1). Classification (GTDB taxonomy): domain Bacteria; phylum Acidobacteriota; class Thermoanaerobaculia; order Multivoradales; family DATKCC01; genus CAVUBL01. Next base: position 1,720 of record CAZIIB010000366.1, read on the forward strand.
CCGGGCGGGCCTTCCTGGTGGCGGTCGACATCCGGCCCGGCTCGCCCACCCTCGGACGCTGGTTCGGCCTCGAGCTCGAGGGCTCGGACCCCCGCCAGGTCTGGGCGCCGGCCGGTTTCGCGCGGGGTTTCGCCGTGACCGGTGACCACGCGGAGATCGAGTACCTGTGCACGGGCACCTACAACCCGGCGGCCGAGGCCGGCATCCGGTTCGACGATCCGGAGATCGGGATCGACTGGCCGCTGGCCGAGCCCACCCTCTCGGAGAAGGACCGGCGGGCCCAGAGCCTCGAGGAGTGGCTCGGCCGAGAGGAGGCGGCGCGCTTTCCTTACCGGGAGGAGACCTCGTGAAGATCCTGGTCGCCGGCGGCGCCGGCTACGTGGGCTCGGTTCTGGTGCCGAAGCTGCTGGAGCGGAGCTACGAGGTGACGGTGGTCGACCTTCTCTGGTTCGGCAACCACCTGCCGGCCGGGGTGCGGCTGGTCGAGAAGGACGTCCTGGAGGTCACGGAGGAAGATCTCGCCGGTTGCCAGCAGGTCGTGTTCCTGGCCGGGGTCTCGAACGATCCCATGGCCGAGTACTCACCGGTCAAGAACTTCGTCGCCAACGGCGCCGCCCCGGCCTATCTGGCGTACCTGGCCCGGCGCGCCGGCGTCGAGCGCTTCGTCTACGGCAGCTCCTGCTCGGTCTACGGCTACTCGGCCGACACGGTCTTCGGTGAGGACGACCCCACCGTCTGCCATTACCCCTACGGCATCTCCAAGCTCCAGGGTGAAGCCGCGGCGCTCCTGCTCCGCGACCCGTCCTTCTCCGTGGTCTCGCTCCGCAAGGGCACGGTCTGCGGCTACAGCCCGCGCATGCGTCTCGACCTGGTGGTCAACACCATGTTCCGCACGGCGCTGGCCGAAGGCCGGATCGTGGTGCGCAACCCGGCGATCTGGCGCCCGGTCCTGTCGATCCAGGACGCGGCGGCGGCTTACGTGCGTGCCATCGAGGCGGCCCCGGGTCTCTCCGGGGTGTTCAACGTGGCCTCCGGCAACTACACCGTGGGTGAGCTGGGCGACTCGGTCAAGGAGGCGATGGAGGAGCGCCTGGGGCGCCGGATCGAGCTCGAGATCCGCGACGAGCCGGAGCTCCGGAGCTACAAGGTGTCGATCGCGAGGGCGCGGGAAGAGCTCGGCTTCCACCCCCGGTCCGACGTGGTCTCGATCGTCGCCGACCTCTTCGATCACCTGGGCGATTTCGAGGACTTCGACAACCCCCGGTACTCGAACATCGAGACCTTCAAGCGCCTGGAGCGCGAGGCGGCGAAGACGGATCTTCCTCTCGGCGTGTAGGCGACTCCCGCCGTTCCCGGTCCGGGGCCGCCAGCAGGTAGACGCCGAACACCCGGAGGATCACGACCCGGTCCAGGAGCCGTCCGATCTGAGGGCGGAAGAGAACCAGGGTGATCAAGGCGACGGCGGCCAGCAGGGCGCACGCCCCGAGCCCCGGTCCGGAGGCGAAGCCCAGCAGGTGGCCCAGACGGATCCAGCCGCTCATCTCGTCGGTCATGCGGACGGTCCTCGCAATCGGTCGTGCGCGCCGTCCCGCGGGACGGCGCTCGATCTCCCGGTCGCGACGCGCTCGCGGCCGGGTCTGTGAGGGGTCCGTGAAGAAAGCCAGGTGAAAGCCGGAGGCGCCGGCCGATCAGCGCCGCCGGTCGCGGAGGCGCTGGGCGATTCCCTGCACCATGTCCTCGACGCATCCGCCGACCCAGCCGGCGAGGTCGTCGGCGGTCTCGGCGTCGAGAGAGCCCAGGGCGGCGAACGGCTCCAGGAGTCGCTCCTTGATCTCCTCGTCCTGGGCGTACGGCAGCTCACCGCTCGCTCGGCGCTCGAAACGCCGCCGCTCGTCCTCGAACCGGCGGGCCGCCACCTCCGCGTGGCCCCAGGCGGGTGGCTCCAGGCCGAGAAGGCGGAGGAACTGCAGCCGCCGGGCTTCCGGGATGCGCTTCTCTCCGTTGGCGAACTTCGAGATGGCGGACGAGGTGAGCCCGAGGGTCTTCGCCAGGTCCTCCTGGGTCCAACCCACGGAGGTCAGGAGGAGCTTGAGCGCCATGCCCGAGCGCCGTGCGGCGGGCGAAGGTTCCTCGGAGCTCGATCGATCTCTGTCCGGCACGCGACCGACTGTAGAGGGGCTGGGGCGCGGCCTCAAGGGGGCCGGCGGCCGGGCGCCGGAGGGTTGGGCGCAACATGTTGACCGGGAGAGAAATAGTCTCTCGATATCGGCAGATATTCGTGCGAAACCTTGACTGTCAGGTCAACTGTTCGATCGAGAAGAAATCTTCAGGAAGATTCGCGGCAAACGCTGTTTCGACGCAAAGAGTGGTTCCGGCGGGGTGTTATCTCGTCGTGTGGCGTCCCATCGTCGCTCCGCGCCTCGCCTGAGGCCGTTCGCCACCCGACTCGGGCGACGCGGCGCGGCTCGCGGCCCGCGAGGGGGTGGCCGGTGGTACAGTCGGTGGGTCTTCCAGCGTCTTCGCACGAGGTTCCGGTAAATGTCCAGCGCTCGGTACGTCCAGGCAGCCGGGCTGGCCCTGGGGTCGCTCCTGCTGCTCTCTCTCGGCCCCGGCCCGGCCTTCGGGCGGGCGGGCGAGCTGAACGCGTCGGCCGCTGCGGAAGGGGCGCCCGCCCCGCGGATCGAGCGTCTCGCCGAGCTGGGAAAGCTGTGGGGCACGGTCCGCTATCTCCACCCCTACCTCGCCTACCGCGACCTCGACTGGGACGCCGCGCTCCTCGCCGCCCTGCCCCGGGCCGCGGCGGCGGGCTCGCGCGAGGCGTACCGGAGCGCCGTGGCCGAGATGCTCGCCGCCCTCGGGGATCCGGTCACCCGCGTTCTCGACGACGACGAGGTCGCGGCGCCGGAGGGCCCGCCGGCGGGTTCAGAGCCCGCGGCCGGCGAGCGCGCTCCACTCTCCCGCCGCCTGGACG
>CAZIIB010000367.1:0-4687 GCA_964539125.1 uncultured Thermoanaerobaculia bacterium
TGGCACGAGTGGGCGGCCTGCCTGGCGGCCGCGGGCGGGCTCGCCGGGTTCCTCGCGTTCGCCGATCCGCGCAGCGGCGGCGAGGTGCCGAGCGCGCGTGCCTGGTTCATCGCCGGGGCGCTGTGCACCGTCCTGGTGCTGGTGGCCGTGGTAGCCGCCCAGCGAGGTCCGCGCTGGTGGCGCGCCGCGCTCTACGGGGCCGCAGGGGCGATCGGATTCGCCTTCACGGCCGCGCTCATGAAGTCGGTGGGCGACGTCGTCGCCTCGAAGAAGATGCTCATCGCCACCGGCTGGGTCGATCCGGACCGGATCGGCGTCCTCGGCGGCAGCTACGGCGGCTACCTGACCCTCGCGGCCCTGACCTTCCGGCCCGAGGCGTTCACCGCCGGGGTCGACCTGTTCGGCATCTCCAACTGGGTCCGGACGATGGAGAACATCCCGCCGTGGTGGGAGTCGATCCGCCAGGCCCTCTACCAGGAGATGGGCGATCCGAAGACCGACGGCGAGCGCTTGCGCCGGATCTCTCCCCTCTTCCACGCCGACCAGATCCGCCGCCCGCTGATGGTGCTCCAGGGGGCGAACGACCCCCGCGTGCTCAAGCAGGAGTCGGACGAGATCGTGGCCGCGGCCCGGAAGAACGGCGTGCCGGTCGAGTACGTCGTCTTCCCGGACGAGGGCCACGGCTTCCGCAACAAGGAGAACCGCAAGAAGTCCTGGCGCTCGATCCTCACCTTCCTGGACCAGTACCTGAAGGGCGCGGGCTCCCAGGAGGGCGGCGCAGCCGCGCCCGCCGAGGGCGCCCAGAAGGCCGCCTGAGGGCGGGCGACGGCCGCTCGGCGATCAGCCGGCTCCCTTCGCCTCCCCATCGCCCTCGACCCAGCGGTCGAGCCAGTCGAGGACCGTCTTGTACCAGAGCTGGCTGTTCGCGGGCTTGAGCACGAAGTGGCTCTCGTCCGGGAAGTAGAGGAACCGGCTCGGGATGCCCCGGCGCTGCAGGGCGGTGAAAGCGCCCAGGCCCTGGGTCAGGGGCAGGCGGTAGTCGTGCTCGCCGTGGATCACGAGCATGGGAGTCTTCCACCTCGCCACGTACCGCACCGGGTTGAACTTCTCGTAGAGCTCCGGGTTCTCCCAGTACGGCCCGCCGAACTCCCACTCGGGGAACCAGAGCTCCTCGGTCGAGTAGTAGGCGCTGCGCGTGTCGAAGACCCCGTCGTGGTCCACCAGGCAGCGGAAGCGGCCCGGCCAGTTGCCGGCGATCCAGTAGATCATGTAGCCGCCGTAGGAGGCGCCCAGGGCGCCGACCCGGTCGCCGTCGAGATACGGGTAGCGCGCGATGGCGGCCGCCAGGCCCTTCTGGAGGTCCTCGAGCGGACGGTCGCCCCAGTGGCGGCTGATCGAGTCGGTGAACGCCTGGCCGTAGCCGGTCGAGCCGTGGAAGTCGATCATCACGACGGCGTAGCCCGCCCCGGCGTAGGGCTGCGGGTTCCAGCGGTAGTGAAACTCGTTGTCCCAGGCGCCCTGGGGTCCGCCGTGGATGAGGAAGGCGACCGGGTACTTCGCGCCCGGCTCGAAGTCCGCCGGTTTGACCACATAGCCGTACACCGTCTCGCCGTTCCAGCCGGCGAAATGGAACTGCTCGTACTCGCCCATCCGGACCTTGGCGAGGTGGTCGGCGTTGACCTCGGTGAGGCGCTCGAGGTCACCGCCGGAGGCGTCGACCGAGTAGAGGTCGACCGGCGACGTGAAGGTGTCCCGTGCGAAGACGATCCGCAGGCCGTCCTTCCCCACCGCCAGGCCGGGCGAGCGCACGTGGCCCTCGGTGACCAGCTCCCGGGCCTCGCCGCTCCCGGCGTCGATCGCGAACAGCGCGACATTGCCCAGGTTGGGCGCGGTGGCGTAGATCGTCTTGCCGTCCGGCGCCCAGAGGAACGAGCCCGGGGACCGGTCCCAGTCCTCGGTGAGGGCCTTGGGCTCGCCCGCCGGACCGCCGGCCCCGGACCAGGGCATGAGCATCAGGCGGAAGCGGTCGGACTCGAAGCGGGGCCGCTTCATCGCCAGATAGGCCAGGGTCTTGCCGTCGGGCGAGAAGAGCGGCTGGGTGTCCCAGGCCTGGTTGGCGTCGGTCAGGACCCGCGGCGCCGCGGAGCCGTCGGCCGGCACCAGGTAGAGGTCGAAGTCGGTGGACCAGGCCTCCTCGGCGCCCACCACGCGGGAGCTGAAGACCAGCCCGGAGCCGTCGGGGGTGAAGGTGTACTCCTCCGGGCCTCCGAACGGCTTCGACGGCACGTCGCCGTCGAGCCCCCGGGTCACGTCGATCGCGTCGCCGGCGCCGTGCCGGGTGCCGGTCGCCGGGAGGACGAAGAGATGCGAGCGCCGGCCGTCGGCCCAGGTGTCCCAATGGCGCACGAAGAGCTGGTCGTAGATCCGGCCGGTCTGCGGAGAGTCCTCCCGGGCCTTCAGGCGGTCGGCGGTGCACTGGACGTCGGGGCAGTCCGGGAAGGTGTCGAGGGAGACGGCGAGCTTCGATCCATCGGGCGAGAGCCGGAAGCTGCCGACGTCGACCGGCAGGTCGGTCACCTGCCGGGCCTCGCCCCCCGCCACCGGAAGACGCCAGACCTGGGAGGAGCCGGAGCGCGAGGAGAGGAAGTAGAGGCTCGCGCCGTTCGGACCCCACGCCGGCGAGGAGTCCGACGCGGGGTCGGAGGTGAGCCGGGCGAGGCCGGTGCCGTCGGTGCCCACCCACCACAGGTCGGTCCGGCCCCGATCGGCCTCGAGGTCGGTCTCGCGCAGGGTGAAGGCCACTCGGGTGCCGTCGGGAGAGACCGCCGGCTCCGAGAGCCGGGCCATGGTCACCAGGTCGTGGGCGTTGAACGGGTGGCTCGCCCCGGGAGCGTCCGCCGCCCGGGCGGGGCCGGCGAGCACGGCGAACGGCGAGGCGAGCAGGGCGAGGACGAGGGTGGAGCGGAGGCGGTGCGCGCTGGACATGGTTTCCTCCGGGAAGTGGGCTTGGGTCGCGCCTCGGCAAGTCGCCGGGCTCGAGGCCCCACGAGACTACCAGCTCGAGGCAGGTCTACCGGTGCTCGGGCGCCGATCTCCCCGCGCTTCCGTCGTGAGCTTCTTGGTCTCGGCGAGCTTTTGCTTTAGGGTCTCCTGCGGAGAGAGCCTCGTGTCGCAACGCACCCTCGTCGTCATGCCCGCGTACAACGCCGAAGGGACCCTCGAGACCACCGTCGCCCGCCTGCCCGAAGGGTGCTGCGACGAGGTCCTGGTGGTCGACGACGCCTCGACCGACCGGACCTCGGAGATCGCCGCCCGCCTGCCCGTCACCCTGGTGCGCCACGAGCGGAACCTGGGCTACGGCGGCAACCAGAAGACCTGCTACCGGGAGGCGCTCGCCCGCGGGGCCGACGTCGTGGTCATGGTCCACCCCGACGACCAGTATGATGCCCGACTGGTCCCCGCGGCGGTGGAGATCCTGCGCCTGGACGTGCTCGACCTGGTGCTCGGAAACCGCATCCGCACCCGGCGCGAGGCCCTCTCGGGGGGAATGCCCCGAATCAAGTACGTGGCCAACCGGGGGCTCACGCTGATCGAGAACATGCTCACCGGCCAGAACCTCGGAGAGTGGCACAGCGGCTTCCGGGCGTACCGTCGCGAGCTCCTCGAGACGGTGCCGTTCGAGCACAACTCGGACGACTTCGTGTTCGACTCCCAGCTCCTGCTGCAGGCCGTCCACTTCGGCTTCCGGGTGGGCGACCTCCCCATGCCGGTGCGCTACTTCGAGGAGGCCTCGAGCATCTCGCTCCGCCGGGCGAGCACCTATGCCATGGCGACCCTGGGCTCCCTCGGTGCTTGGTACGCGCACCGCCTGCGCCTGCGCCGCAGCCCGCTGTTCACGCCCCGGGCGGAGACCGGCGGCGAGCCGCAACCGTCTCCGGCGTCGGCGGACTCCGAATGAGCCGCGTCTCGACTGGCCGGCGACTCCCAGGACCTTCCGGCACGCTCATCGCGCTGGCGCTCGCCCTGCTGGCCCTCTCCGGCTGCGCCCCGCGCCGGCCCGAGAACGTCCTGGTGATCCTGGTCGACACTCTGCGCGCCTCGCACCTCGAGCTCTACGGCTACCGGCGCGAGACCGCGCCTCACCTCGCCGCCTTCGCCCGCGACAACCTGCTGTTCGAGGACGTGCGCTCCCAGGCCCCGTGCACCTACCCGTCGGCCAACTCGATCCTCACCGGCCGGGACGGGACGGCCTTCTGGATCCAACCGGGCAACCGGATCGGGATCCCCGAGGGCATCCCCTCCCTGGCCGAGCTGCTGGCCGCCCTGGGCTATGGCACCGCGGCGGTCTCGGCCAGCCCCATCGTGCGCAAGACGCCGAGCCCGAACAACCGGCACGGCGGCTTCGACCGGGGTTTCGACCGCTTCGACGAGAGCTGCCTGTGGGCCGACGCCGGGTGCGTCGAACGGGTGGCGAATGGGCTCCTGGACTCGTTGCCCCGACCGTTCTTCCTCTATCTCCACTTCATGGATCCCCACGATCCGTATCGGCCCCAGGTGCACGAGTTCGCCACCGCGCCCTACCGCGGCAAGCCGTTCATCGCGGCGGGCAACCCCAACCCGATCTGCGACATGGTGGAGGGCCGCTCGAGCGCGAAGATCGAGGTGACCGGCAGCGACTTGGAACACC
>CAZIIB010000368.1:0-4657 GCA_964539125.1 uncultured Thermoanaerobaculia bacterium
AGACGGTGGAGCTCGCGCTCTACAACTTCTGGACCAGCGAGACCGGCCGCCCGGCACCCACCGACGGCAAGCTGCCGGTGAAGGTCACCCTGCGCGAGGCGCGCTGGACAGATCGCAGCGAGGAGAAGGGAGTGGAGGTCTGGAAGCTCCAGGGCCCGGTGGCCGGCCTGCCGGTCGAGGCCTCGGTGACGGTTCCCCTGAAGAAGACGGCGAAGTAGCCGCCCGCCCCGCGGGCTACTCGCCCTGCCTCCAGGCCAGCACCTCGAGCAGCACCGACACGCGATCCCCGGTGGGACTCTGAGGGATCATGACGAAGTTCGGGTCGTAGGTCACGGTGCACCCGCCCGCCTCCGGCGTCACCGGGATGTCCACGTCGTGGGAGCCGGAGCCGGTGACCCCGGCCTCGAAGCCGCTGCAACTCGCCGACAGCGCGACGCGGGCTTCCTCACCCCCTCCAGGGTCCTCGATCTGGCGCCGCATGCCGGAGCTTTCGACCGCCGGAATCTGGAGCCGCGCCCAGAGCGTGCCCGCCCCCGGAACGTCCGAGAGCTTGATCGAGCCGTCGCCGCGGAGCCAGCGGAAGGCGACCACCTGCCGGTCGGCTCCCGCCAGGGTCTGGCTCCACCTCCGCGAGAACTCGAAGGCGGGCAGCTTCTGGCCCTGGTCGGGTACCTCGACGCTCACCATGGCGTACTCCTCGTGGCCGTGGGGTGCGCCGGCGGTCTCGAGGGGCCAGCGCTTCCCGCTCTCGTCGTAGAGGCCCGCCGTCAGGGTGTAGGTCCCCGCCGCCAGGGGCGGCGCCAGCAACGACTGGTAGATGCGCAGCGGCGCGTGCTGGGTCTCCCCCACCTGCCACTCGTCGGGAAGGTCCTTGTCGAAGGTCCGCGTCAAGCGGCCGGCCGGGTCCAGGAGATGGGCGAAGACCCGGAGATGGCCCGTGACGCCGGTGAGCTCGGCGGTCGGAGTCCACGAGAGATCGAGGTCGGCGAACGATCCGTACGGGAGATCGACCTCGCCGGTGTCGATCGAGAAGCGTGCGACGGGCTCGCCCTCGCCGCCGCACGAGAGCGGCCCCAAAACGAGCAGGGCGGCCAGGGCCGCGGCCCCGAGCAACGAGAAGACGACGCGGGGAGGCTGGAGCGTGGTGCGCATTTCGATCTCTTCCTTCTCTCGTAGGACCGCAGGCGGCCTCGGTGGTCCGGTGCTCTCCTTCATGCTACCAGCCGTCGTCGCGCTCACGGCCGGTAGGTGGCCGAGCAGGCCGGCCCCTCCCAGACCGTGACCTCGCGGAGATCGGCCGCCGGCAGGCGCCGCGCGAGCTCGTCGTAAAACCAGGCGGCCAGGCGCTCGGTGGTCGGGCTCGTCCGGTCGAACGGGGCGACGGCGTTGATGTCGCGATGGTCGAACCGTCCGGCGAGATCCGCCAGGGCGCGGCGCACCTCGACGAAGTCGAAGCCCATGCCTTCGTCGTCGAGGGTCGCGGCCTCGAGAACCGCCTCGACCTGCCAGGAGTGGCCGTGGACGGACTCGGGCTCTCCCCGGTACGAGGTCAGGTGGTGGGCGGCCTCGAAGCGCTCGCGGACCCGCAGGAGGTAGGACACGACCGGGGATTGTACCGTCGCCGGCGACGAGCCGCGCGCCACCGCCCAGGTTATAGTGAGCTCCATGCAGCTCTACCTGGCAGGACCGGACGTGTTCCTTCCCCATGCCACCGAGATTGGGGCCCGCAAGCGCGAGCTCTGCGCGAGGTTTGGGATCGAAGGCCTGTTTCCCCTCGATGCCGAGCTGGAGGCGGGAGCCGACGCGACGCAGATCTTCCGCGCCAATCACGCCCTCATCGAACGCGCCGACGCCGGCATCTTCAATCTGACACCCTTCCGCGGCCCCAGCGCGGACGCGGGGACCGTCTTCGAGCTGGGCTTCATGGTGGCGCTCGGGAAGCCGGTATGGGGTTACACCAGTGACCCCTCGTCGTACCTGGAGCGCGTTCGCGAGCAGCTCGGGCCCTTGGCGCGGAGCTCGGAGGGCTGGCGTGACCGCAATGGCCATGCGGTGGAAGACTTCGGGCTGCACGACAACCTGATGATCGCCGTCTCCATCACCGACTCGGGCTTCTGCGTCTACGCGGTGCCCGAGGAAGGTCCGGATGCGCTCGCGGCCCTGCGCGCCTTCGAAGCGGGTGTCGCCCAGATCGCCGCAGGGCCCATCGGCCGAAACTCCGAGGAGGGTCGTCATGTCAGAGGGTGCGTTCACGATCGAGGGTAGCGGTCTCGACGACTACGACATCAAGCCCCGTAGCGACCTCGCGGAACCCATCCCGCCCGACCAGCGCAAGCTGCAGAAGGAGATCTACCGAACTCGCGGGATTCTCAAGCTCCTCACCGAGCAGGGCGTCTTCGGAACGAAGAACAAGACCCAGGAGGATACCGAGCAGGACGTTGTCCTCAAAGAGTTCAAGACACGCCTGCGCCAGATCGCGGAGACCGGGCTCACGGGCACGTTCGTGCGCGTCGAGCACGCCACTGACGCCCACGAGGACCTGAGGCAGGAGCTGCTGACGCGCAAGGGGAACGCCGTGAAGTTCCACTACCTGGCGATCCTCGCCGCCTGGGCGGGCGTCGGCCTCGTCTTGGGAGTGGCCCTGTATCTCCTGGGCCCCTGGCCCGCCGGATACGGCCTGCTGGTCATGGGGGCGGTGGTGGGCGCCTGGCTGTCGGTGGCCTCCACACGTTGGTCGGTAGCCTTCGACGACCTGCCGGACTTTCTGTACTCGCAAGTCGAGCCCCCGGTGCGGATTCTCTTCGTGGTCGTGCTCGCGCTCGCCGTGGGCATAGCTCTTCAGGCAGGGTTGCTGGAGATCAAGCTCGCCGGCGCGGACCTCAAGAGCTTCGCCGACTCGGCGCCCATCGCACTGCTGCTGGGCCTCGTGGCCGGCGTGAGCGAACGCGCGCTGGCGACTCGCTTCATCGAGAAGGCGCGAACGCTCGCCACGAAGTGAGTTGGAGGGCGGGCGCGGAGCCCCTGCTAGACTCCCTGCCCCGATGACTGTTCAGATCGCCCTGCTCCTGGGCATCCTCGCCTTCACGCTGGCGTCGTTCATCCTCGAATGGCTGCCGCTCGACGCCACCGCGCTGGTGTCGCTGGGTCTGCTGCTGGTGACGAACCTCGTGAGCCCCGAGCAGGCGATCGCCGGCTTCTCCAACCCCGCCGTGGTGACGGTGCTGATGATGTTCATCCTCAGCGAGGGCCTGGTGCAGAGCGGGCTGGTGCGGCGCATCGGCTATCGGGTCGCCCAGGCCGCCGGGCGCTCGAGCTGGAAGGCCTCGACCCTGCTGCTCGGCCTGACCGGCTTCATCTCGGCCTTCATCAACAACACCGCCGCCGTGTCGATCTTCATCCCGGTGGGACGGCACCTCGCCGAGCACTACCGGATCAGTGCGTCGAAGCTCCTGCTGCCGCTCTCCTACGCGGCGATCTTCGGCGGCACCTGCACCCTGATCGGAACGTCGACCAACCTGCTGGTCAGCGCCCTGGCGGTGAGCCACGGCCAGCCGGCCTTCCACCTCTTCGAGTTCCTGCGCCTGGGCGGCATCCTGTTCGTGATCGGCATGCTCTACAACCACTTCGTGGTGGTGCGCCTGCTGCCCGACCGGCCGCCCGCACGGAGCCTGACGCGCAAGTACCAGATGGGCCCCTACCTGACCGAGTTCAAGGTGCCCCGGGGCTCCCAGCTCGCCGGCCGTACGGTGCTCGAGGAGCAGATCAGCGACCGCTTCCGGATCAACGTGCTCGAGATCATCCGGGGCAAGCAGCGCATCGCCACCGACATCCGCCACACCCCCCTCGAGGTCGGCGACACGCTGATCGTCCGCGGGTCCATGGAGGACATCGTCGCCTTCAAGGAGCAGCGCGATCTGCTCCTGCTCTCGGACACCAAGCTCGACGACTCGGACCTGGCCGACGCCAACAACATCCTGGCCGAGGTCCAGCTCGCGCCCACCTCCCGGCTGATCGGCGAGTCGCTCAACGAGATCGACTTCCGCAAGCGCTACGGCTGCTTCGTGCTCGCGCTCAACCGCACCGGCGAGGTGATCCGCGAGAAGCTGGCCTGGGTGAAGCTCAAGCCCTGGGACACCCTCCTCGTCTTCGGCCCCCGCCAGCGGGTCGAGGGCCTGCAGAGCCAGGAGGACTTCATCCCGCTCCAGGAGCTCGAGATGCGGCTGCGTCTGACCCGCCACTGGTGGGTGGGCGCCCTGACCATTCCGCTGGTGGTGGTCCTGGCGGCCACGGGGCTCATGTCGCTGCTCGAGGCGGCGATCCTGGGCGTGGTGCTGCTGCTGGTCACCCGGACGCTGCGGATCCAGCAGGTCTACCGCTCGGTCGACTGGACGGTCATCTTCCTGCTGGTCGCCATCCTCCCCCTGGGAACCGCCATGGAGACCACCGGACTGGCGCGAATCCTGGCCGAGAAGATCGTCGAGGCGGGAGCGCCCTTCGGGCCGGGGGTGGTCCTCTCGCTGGTCATTCTCGTCACCTCGGTGCTGACCTCGTTCATCACCAACAACTCCGCCGCCGTGCTGATGGTGCCGATCGCGGTGTCGGTCGCCGCGCGGCTGGGAGTGGACGCCAAGCCACTCCTGATGGGGGTCGCCTTCGC
>CAZIIB010000369.1:0-4652 GCA_964539125.1 uncultured Thermoanaerobaculia bacterium
GGTACCCGATCATTCCGCGCCGTCCAGCGCCCGCCGGAGGTCCGCCTCGAGGTCGTCGTAGCCCTCGATCCCCCCCGACACGCGGACCAGGCCGTCCGAGATCCCGAGAGCGGCCCGCTCCTCGGCCGAGAGGCGCCGGTGGGAGGTGAGGGCGGGCAGGGAGACGCTGGACTCGACTCCCCCCAGGCTGGGAATGATCCGGAACAGCTCCAGCCGATCGACCAGGGCGGTGGCCGCCGACAGGCCGCCCTCGACCTCGAAGGCGAGCATGCCGCCGCCGGCCTTCATCTGGCGCCGGGCTACCGGGTCGTCGCCCGGATAGCGCACGGCGCCGACCCGAGGGTGACCGCGCAGGAACGCGGCCAGACGCTCGGCGCTGGCCGACTGGCGCTCGACGCGCAGCACCAGGGTCTTCATCCCGCGGGACAGGAGGAAGGCGGCGTGGGGGTCGAGGCAGGCACCCGAGAGCACCATGGTCTCGCGCACCGGCGCCAGGAGCTCAGCGGAGCCGGCCGCGAAGCCGCCGACCACGTCGCTGTGGCCGCCCAGGTACTTGGTTGCGCTGTGGAGCACCAGGTCGGCGCCCAGGGCGAGGGGATTCTGGAGCGCGGGGGTGGCGAAGGTGTTGTCCACCAGCAGGAGGCCCCCCCGGTCGTGGGAGGCCGCGGCGAGCTCCGCCAGGTCGCAGCAGGCGAGGAGCGGGTTGCTCGGGCTCTCCGCCAGGACCGCCCGAGGCCGCGGCGCCTCCGGCTCGCGGAGCCGGTCCAGGAGCCCGGCCAGAGGAACCGTCTCCACCGCCACCTCCGGATGCCGTCGTCGGAGCCAGGCGAGCCAGGCGTGGGTGCCGCCGTAGAGGTCGCCGGCGGCGAGCAGCCGGTCGCCCGAGGCGAGGAGGCTCGAGAGGGTCCCGGCGATCGCCCCCAGCCCGGAGGCGAAGGCGACCGCGTCCTCGGCCCCCTCCAGCGCCGCGAGCTTCTCCTCGGCCGCGCGCACCGTCGGGTTGCCCTGGCGGGAGTAGACGCCGTCGCGCCCACCGGCCGCGAAGGCGCCGTCGAGCTCGGCGGAGTCGGCGAAGACGAAGGGGGCGGTCTGGTAGATCGCCGCGCCGGCGGCGGGCCGCGGCGCGCGGCGGCCCTCGCCGGCGTGGACCGCGCGGGTCTCGGGGCTACGAAGCCTTCTTCGACTCGTTGAGCTGCTCGACGAGGGCATCGCTGTACCAAACCCCTTCCTGGCGCCGTCGCTCCTGGATGAGCGAGGAGAGCAGCCGGCCGACTCGCTGCTGGGCGACCTGCTCGCGGAGCTGGTCCTTGCGCTTGGCGAACTCGGCGGCGTCGAAGCCCTTGTGGTCGGTGACCTGGGCGAGGACGGCACCCACCCCGGTCTCGATGGGCCCGATCAGCGAGCCCTCCGAGCCCGCGAGGGCGGCCTGGTTGACCTCGGGCACGAGGCCCAGGCCCTGGATCGGGTCGCTCTTGCCGAACTCGGCGCTCTCGGCCACCTCGACGCCCAGGTCCTTGGCGGCCTCGTCGAGGGTCTCGCCGCTCTCGACGGCCTTCTTGACCTCGGCGAGCTTCTGCTCGGCGAGCTCCTGCTGCTTGGTGCGCTCGACCTCCCGTCGCACCTTCGCCTCGACCCCGGAGAGCGGTGGAAGCCGCGGCGCCTTGACCTCGTCCAGACGGACGATCATGGGGCCGCGCGGGCTCTCGATCGTGCCATCGGCCAGCTTGCCCTGGTCGAGGGCGAAGACGGCCTCACCGAGGGCCGGAGCCCGGCCGATCCCCGGCACCACGTCGCCCTGCCCGAAGGGGGGCGAAGTGGCGAAGATCACCGATTTGTCGTCCTGGGCGAGCTGGCGCATGGTGTCGACCGTCTTGCCTTCCGGAGCGTCGGCCACCTTCTGCCGGAGCTTCGAAGCCAGGTCCTGGGCCGCCGCGTCGACTCTCTGGGCCGCCAACCGGTTGCGCACGCTCCGGCGGGCCTCCTCGAACGGGATCGTGCCCCCTTCGCGCTTGTCGGTGACCTGGATCAGGTGGACGCCGAAGGGCGTGGTCACCGGCCCCACGAGCTCGCCGACCTTGGCTCCGAACGCGGCCTTCTCGAACTCCGGGGTCATCCGGCCCTTGCCGAAGTAACCGAGGTCGCCCCCCTGCTTGGCGCTGCCCGGGTCCTCGGAGATCTCGCGGGCCACCTTCGCGAAGTCCTCGCCGCCCTCGATCCGCGCCTTGACCTTCTCGATCTCGGCCTTGGCCTGGGCTTCGGTGCGCTTGTTGCCGGTTTGCAGCAGGATGTGGCGCGCCCGGACCTGCTCCTCGCGGGTGAACTCTTCCTGATGGGCCTGGTAGTAGGCCCGGAGGTCCTGGTCGCTGATCTCGAGCTGGTTGCGCAGGGCCGTCTTGTCCACCAGCAGGTAGTCGATCACCCGCTGCTCGGGGAGGCGGAGCTCTTCCTTGTGGGCGTCGTAGTAGCTCTGGAGGGCGGCCTGGTCGGCGTGGGCTTCCTGGGCGAACCGCGCGCGGGGAAGCTGGACGTAGCGGATCTTCGCCTTCTCCACCTGGTCGCGGTAGGTCTTCTCCACGTCGGCGTCGGTGACGTAGACCGTCTGGGAGAGCACGTCCCGGAGCTTGTCGAGCAGCATGTCCTGGCGCAGCGCGTCCTCGAGGGCGGCCGGGCTGCTGAAGTGGTTCGCCTGGGCGACCCGCTGGTAGATCTCCGGGCTCAGGAACCGCCCCTGATCGTCGGTGAAGCCCGGGATCGAGAGGATCTTGTCGCGCAGCT
The DNA here is from genome assembly GCA_964539125.1 of uncultured Thermoanaerobaculia bacterium. Classification (GTDB taxonomy): domain Bacteria; phylum Acidobacteriota; class Thermoanaerobaculia; order Multivoradales; family DATKCC01; genus CAVUBL01. Next base: position 2,776 of record CAZIIB010000369.1, read on the forward strand.
CCTTGTCGGTCACCGCGAGACCGAGGCGGTGCGCCTCCTCGAGGAGGATCTGGTCGTTCAAGAGCTGCTCGATCGCCTGGCGCTTGAGCTGGAGCTGCTGCGCGAGCTGCGGGGTGAACTGCTTGCCGTAGACCTGCCGGTAGCGCTGCTGGAGGGCCTCGTCGCTGCGCTGGAACTCGGCCCAGGTCACCTCGTGGTCGCCGACCGAGGCGGCGGCGTTGGTCCGCGACGGGGTCCGGTTGGCCCTGCCGAAGTCGACGAACACCAGGAGGATGAAGACGGCGATCACCAGCCAGAGGATCCAGGCGAGGTTCTTCAGGTTGTCACGGAAGACTTTGAGCATGGCCGTTGGATCTCCTTTCGCCCTTGCCGGTTCCGGGCGAGCATAAACACTCTCTCACCCCCGGCCACGGGGGAGGAACCCCGGACTCTAGCAACCCGGGCCCCGGCGGGCAAGCTGCTGGTATATTCATCATCTTCGGGATAGGAAGCCTGAGCTCCGTGGAACACCCGCCCATCGATACCAAGCGCCGAGATTGGTACATCGTCTCGGTCGACACCTTGCGGGCCTGGGGTGTGGTCCTCGTTCTGGCGGCGCTGGTCGTCGGCGGGTACTTCGGCTATCGCGCGTGGGAGCGCCACGACCTCGAGCGGCGGGCCGCGAGCACGATCCGCGATGCCCGGACCCTGCTCAGCCGCCTCCAGGGCGACGACGCCCTCGATGACTACCGCAGCGAGTATCAGAGCGCGATGGAGAGCCTGAACGCCGCCACCTCCGCGTACAACGACCGGCGGTACGAAGACGCGCTCGACCTGGCCCTGCAGAGCCACAAGCTTCTCCAGGGGATCCTGAACGCCTCGGGCAATCCCCAGGGCGGCGCCGGGCAGGCCCAGTTCATCTCGGTCCAGGGGCGCGTCGAGTTCCGGCGCGGCGAAGGGGGAGAGTGGCAGGACGCCAGGCCGCGGGGCGTGCTCTACATCGGCGATCACGTCAAGACCGGCGCCAACGGCTCGGCCGAGATCGTGTTCTCGGACGGCAACCTCTACACGGCCCGGCCGGACACTCAGCTCGTCGTCTTCCGCAGCCGCTCCGGTCACGGTCTTCCGGGGGAGCAGGCGATTCGCATGGACTATGGCTGGGTGAACCTGAACACCTCCAAGCGGGGCATCAAGGTCTCGGTTCCCGAGGCCGAAGCGCGGGTCGAGGGCGACTCGGAGGCCTCGGTCAGCTACGACGCCGGCTCGAAGACCGCGCGCTTCGCGGCGATCCGCGGCGGCATGAAGGTCGACTCGGCGAGCGGCGAGCACCGCGACGTGGGCGCCCTCGAGCAGGTGATCCATGCCGCCGGCAAGCTGAGCGGACCGGAGGCCCTGCCCGGGGAGCCGGAGCTCCTGACTCCCGAGGACAACTCGGACTTCTCCCTCGAGAGGACCGCGAAGACCGTCCTCACCTGGGAACCCGTGAAGACGGCGAAGACCTACGCCCTCGAGGTCTCCGCGAACCGCCTGTTCGTCGACAACCTGATCGAGGCCCGAGATCGCAAGACCACCGAGGCGACCCTGGGCCTGCGCGGCGAGGGGTCGTTCTTCTGGCGGGTGGCCGCGGTCACCGCCGCCGGGGTGCGCGGTCCGTGGAGCTCGGCCCGCGGCTTCCGCGTGTCGAGCTTCCGCCACGACAAGAGCGGCGGCGACGGCGAACCCCCGAAGCTCGAGCTCGCGGAGATCAAAGCGTACGGTAGTATCTTCATCGTAGGAGGCAAGACCGAGCCCGGTTGCACCCTCGAGATCAACGGTGAGCCGGTCCAGGTCGGGGCGGACGGCACGTTCACCAAGACGATCCAGATCACCAAGGAAGGCTGGAGCTTCATCGAGGTTCG
>CAZIIB010000370.1:0-4618 GCA_964539125.1 uncultured Thermoanaerobaculia bacterium
TGAAGCAGCCGCTCGGCGTGCCCGGGCGTGGCCGAGGTTCGCCACCGTCGTCTGGACGCGGCGGCCTCGGTCTTCGTTTGTTGGGGGGGCGTTTGTTCACCCGCGAAGACACCGGGCGCCGGCCGGCTCGACCGGCGCCCCACCGAACCGAGGAGACGCCAGCGATGACCGACCTGGTCCGCGACTTCCGCGCGGCGCTGCGCGGCGCTCGCCAGGCCCCCGGCCTGACGGCCACCATCGTCCTCACCCTGGCGTTGGGGATCGGGGCGAACACCGCGCTGTTCACTTACGTGTGCGCCTGGTTCTGGCCGACGGTCGACGCACCGCGGCCGGAAGAGCTGGTCTCGCTCCACGGCAACCGGAAGGGCGCCCCGGCCGGCCTGACCTCCTACCCGGACCTGCTGGACCTCGAGGGCGGGCAGCGGGTCTTCCGGCAGCTCGCCGGCGCTCGCCCCGGCGGCACTTCCATCGAGGTCGGCGGACAGACCGTCTTCGCCTGGGCCTACATGGTGGGCGGCGACTACTTCGCCCTCTTCGGCAAGAGCCCGGCCCAGGGCCGCTGGCTCGGCCCTGACGACGACCGGCCGGGCGCGCCCCGGGCGATGGTCCTCTCCTTCCCCTACTGGCGGCGCTACTTCGGCGCCGATCCCGGCGTGATCGGGAAGAGCGTGCTGCTGGGCGGCCGGTTTCCGTACACCGTCGTCGGCGTGGCCCCGGAGGGCTTCCAGGGCCAGGGCCTGGCCGAGAACGTCTACGTCCCCCTGGCCCACTGGGCGGACGTGACCCATGACCTGGACGACCGCTCCGCGGCCCGGATCACGGCGTTCGCCAGGCTCCGAACCGGGGTTTCCCGAGAGGCGGCGGAGAAGGCCCTGGCCGGCCTGGCCCGGGGACTGGACGAGACCTTCCCGCTGGACGAGCCGCGCAGGTTCTCCTTGGTGCCCCTGGCCGGGCTCCACGCCGGCGCCGTGGACGAGGGCCTGGGCCGCCGGGCGGAGGCCCTCATGGGGGTGGTCGCCATCCTCCTGCTCCTCGCTTCGGCCAACGTCGCCAACCTCCTGCTGGCGCGCGCGGTGGGGCGACGCCGGGAGCTGGCCGTGCGTGCCGCCCTCGGCGCGGGGCGCCTGCGGCTGGTGCGCGGCCTGGCGGTGGAAGGTCTCCTCCTGGCCGGCGCGGGGGGCGCTGCCGGCGCCGGCCTCGGATGGGCGGCGGCCCGTGTCCTGGAACCGCTCCTCTACGTGGTGCCCGTCGGCATGGGTCCCTGGGGCGAGGGCTCCCGGCTGTTCTCCTTCGACGGGCGGATGCTCGCCTTCAGCCTTCTCGCCGCCCTGCTGACCGCGGTGCTCTTCGCGAGCGCCCCGGCCCTCGAGCTCATGCGCTCCGACCTCGTGACGCCCCTCAAGTCCGACTCCACGGGCGGCACCGGACGGCGCGGAGGCGGCCCGCGGCGGCCGCTGGTCGTAGTGCAGGTTGCCCTGGGCGTGATCCTGCTGCTCGCGGCCGGCCTGCTGCTGCGGACGCTCCAGGAGATCACCGCCTCGAATCCCGGCTTCTCCGTCGACCGTCTACTGCTCGCGTCCCTCTACATTCCGGATCGCGAGCTGGCCGAGAGCACCGAGCGGTCGGCCGTCTACCAGGGCGTGAGGGACCGCCTGGCCGCCGTCCCGGGGGTCGCGGAGGCGACGCTGACCGCCAGGCCGCCGCTGTTCGGCGGCTCCTTCCACGAGGTGGTGCGGATTCCCGGGGGCGCGGCGGGGCCGGAGCCGGTCACTCTGGACACCAACATGGTCGGCCCCCGGTATTTCGAGACCCTCGGCCTCTCGCTCCTCCGGGGCCGGGCCTTCCGGGCAACGGACCGGGGCGACGGGCCGGGCGTGGCGATCGTCAACCAGACCTTTGTGGAGCGCTTCTTCCCGGCCCGGGAGGCACCGAGCCCCGCGGCCGGGACCACAACGCGCATGGGCGAGGGCGCCCTCGGCCGGCGCATCGCGCTGGTCTCGGGGCGGATGCCGGCAGAGGCTGGGCGCTCGTTCGAGATCGTCGGGGTCGCCGCGGACAGCCGCTACTACGACCCGGCGACGAAGCCCGGAGCCCTGGTCTACTTCCCGGTCGCCCAGAGGCCCCTGGCGCGGATGACGGCCCTGGTGCGAGCCCGGGGAGCGCCATCGGCCCTGGCCGACGACCTCCGCTCGGTGCTCTCCCGCGAGGGCTCCCGGGTCGCCGTGATCGAGCTCGCGCCGCTGAAGGAGCAGATCCGCCGCTCGCTCTCCGAGCAGCGCCTGAACGCCGTCGTCGCCGTGGGGGTGGGCGCCGTGGCGCTGGCGCTCGCGGCCGTCGGACTGGCCGCCCTCGTCGCCTTCTCGGTCGGGCGGCGGACCCGGGAGATCGCCGTGCGCATGGCCCTCGGAGCGCGGATCGGCGACACCCTCGCGCTGATTCTCCGAGAGTCGGCCCTCCTGGTCGGGCTCGGCCTGGTGGGAGGGTGCCTGGGAGCGGGGCTCCTGGGACGGATGATCGGAAGCCTGCTCTACGGCGTCCGGCCTCTCGATCCGGTGAGCGTCGTCGCGGTGTCGGCGCTTCTGGCCGCGGTCGCCCTCGGTGCCGCGCTGATCCCTGCGCGGCGCGCCGCCCGGGTCGATCCGGCGCGGGCCCTGCGCGGCGACTGACCCGGTCGAGCTCGAACGCCCCCCTCCCGAGCACAGGACGGGAGGCGCTCGGAGCTCGACGGAGCCCTAGTTGGGACTCGGCGTCGCGTCGATCACGACGGAGGCGGAGTCGGGACAAGGATCTCCGGGAAGCTCGGGATCCGGACTCGGCTCGGTGCAATCCTCGCTGAGCGTGAGGTCCGAGTACGTCAGGCTCCGGGCCGCCCGCGACAGGTGGAACGCCTCCGAGTACCGAGAGGCGGCCTCGGGAAAGCGGCCCGCGCCCAGGCTGGTGTCTTCCGCGTACGCGCGAGCATCGTCGATCCCGGCGTGCCCCGGGACGACGAACGGGTTGTACCGAACCAGCTCGTTCTGATCCAGGATGTGGGTGGAGTCGGCGTCCGCCATGCGCCCGGAGGCGATGTTGTCCATCGTCCCGCGAGTCAGCCCGGAACCCACTTCCTCGACGACGTCCGGATCGGCACCGAGCTCACGGGCCTCCTCCAGGGCGAGCACCGAGTCCTCCAGGCCCGGAACCAGCTCGCGGAGCAGCCGATCGGCCGGAACGGTGTCGAAGGACGCGAGCACGCCGTCGATCAACTTCGTCGTTCGATCGACCTGGTCGCGCAGGCGTGAGCCCGGCGTGAGCGTCTGGCCGTAGCTCTTGAGGGTGTTGTCGACGGCCTGCGCCGTCTTGCACGGGCAACTCGGAGGCACGTCCTTGTGTTTCTCGTACCACCCCACCGGGATGTTGACCCAGATTTGGCGCCCAAAGACGGAGAACTGTTTCTTCTGGTAGCGCGTGTACACCCGGACTTCCTTGCTGACGTAAGCGTCCGCAGGCACGGTCTTCGAGATCTGGATGGTGTGCGACGAGCCGATCTCGATGCCGAAGCTGGCGGAGAGCTCGGCGCTGACCACGCCCCAGTCGACACCGGCTTTGGCTCCCGCGGCCATCGACCACTTGACCGTGCTGGTCTTCGTCTCCGAGATGGTCGCGCTCGATGAAGGGCAGGGCACGTTGACGACCACCAGAGGGTCGTCGGGGTAGTACCACTCCGTCGGGGTCACCCCCGGTCCATTGAGGGCCGGATCGCCGTTCTTGTCGATCCCGACCAACCCGTCGTAGGTGACGACCTGCGCCGACACGGGGCGGACGGCGCAGAGAACAGCCAGGGCGGCGCTCGACAGTGTCAGTGCGACGAGCCACCGACTTCGGTGGCCTATACGGGTTTCAGTGCTTCGAGTCCAGGACATCGGTCCTCCTTGTCGATCCGACGGTTCACCGGCCTCCGGTCGGGCGCACTCGGCCCTTCCGGCCTGGGCCGGAGATGGAACAGGCCTCTCCCCGAAGGTGGAGGCGGATTGTTCCGAAGAGAGGACACTATACATGCATATTCGGTAATTTGCAAGTAAGCAGATGTACTCACTCCCCGGGGTGGGCTTCTCCTCTCCCCGACGAGTAGGTCGGAGCCACCCACCGGGGCCTTGCCGAAAACGCCCGGGCGGCTCAACATGACAGCGAGCCGATTGTCGGACCGGCCTCGCCGACGGCCGTGAGCGCTCGACGGCGCCAAGGAGGTGGCGTGATGCGCCGAATGATCTTCGTCGTCCTCTCCCTCCTCTTGATACTCCTCGCCTCGGCCTGCGCCGGGGTCCTCTACGCGCCCGGGCCACCCGGCCCGCCCGGGCCGGCGTGGGGTCCCGGACCCGACGCGTCGGTGGAGGTGAGCTTCTTCTACGGCGACCTCGCCCCGTACGGCGACTGGTTCGAGGTAGCTCCCTACGGCTGGGTTTGGGCACCCCGCGGCATCGCCCCGGGCTGGCGGCCGTACACCGTCGGCCGCTGGGTCTACAGCTCCTACGGCTGGACCTGGGTCTCGGAGTGGCGCTGGGGCTGGGCGCCCTTCCACTACGGCCGGTGGGCCTGGCATCCGCCGCGCGGCTGGATCTGGATCCCGGGCGACGTCTGG
>CAZIIB010000371.1:0-4602 GCA_964539125.1 uncultured Thermoanaerobaculia bacterium
CTCCTCTGTCGGATCGGTCGATTTGGATAGAGTGTGCCGGGGGAGGCTCCAACCGTTGATCGATTATATGGGCAGGCGACTCTGGATCCGTGCGTTGACGCTGGTCGCGGGGCTGTCGGCGGGCGTCGTGGTCTCGGGCTGCGGGGGCGGCGAGGCGACGCCACCCCGCCCCAACGTGGTCGTGGTGCTGGTCGACGCGCTGCGGGCCGAGAGCCTCGGCCTCTATGGCTATGACCGGCGGACCGCGCCTCACCTGGCGGCCTTCGCCAGCGCCAGCTATGTCTTCGACCACGCCCACTCCCAGGCTCCGTGCACCTTCCCGTCGGTGAACTCCCTGTTCACCAGCCGGCCGCCTCTGGAGTTCGTCGGTCAGCCGGACCGGCGGCTGGGGATTCCCGCGGGGGTGCCGACCCTGGCCGGGATCCTGCGCGCCCACGGCTATGCGACGGCGGCGGTCTCGGCGAGCCCGATCGTGCGCAAGAGGCCCAGCCGGTTCAACCCGCATGGCGGGTTCGACCGGGGCTTCGAGCAGTTCCACGACGAGTGCGTCTGGAAACCGGCGACGTGCGTCAACCGGCGCGCCCGGCGGCTCCTCCCGGACCTTCCCGAGCCCTTCTTCCTCTACCTCCACTACATGGACGTCCACGGCCCCTACCGGCCGCCGAAGAGCTGGCCGCGGAGGTTCGCGGTCGATCCGTACTCGGGAGAGTCCGAGGGTGTCGCCGAGGGCAACCCGAACCCGCTGGAGGACCGGCTGGCGGCCGGCGCCGACCCCGCCTCCATTCCCCGCGCCGACGTCGAGCATCTCCGCGACCTGTACGACGAGGAGATCGCCTACTTCGACTCCCAGTTCCAGCGTCTGGTCGACGACCTCGAGGCCCGCGGTCTGCTCCAGCGGACTCTGTTCGTGTTCCTCGCCGACCACGGGGAGCAGTTCCTCGAGCACGGCCGGCTGAAGCACTGCCAGTCCGTCTTCGAGACGGAAATTCACATTCCCTTCATCGTCCGCCTGCCGCCGGAGCTCGAGCGCTCACTCCCGCGACGCATCGCGGCGGAGGCCGCCAACCTCGACGTGCTTCCAACCGTTCTGGACTATCTGCAGATCGCGCCCCCCGCAGGCCTGGTGGGAACCAGCCTACGTCCCGCCATCGAGGACGACCAGGCGGTCCACCCCGCGGTGTTTTCGAGCTGGGGAGGGATGCGGGCGGCGATCGACGGCCGATTCAAGCTCATGCTCCGGCTGGGCAATGGGGAGCGCCAGCTCTTCGACCTGCGGTCGGACCCCGGGGAGACCCGGAACGTGCTCTCCGATCACCCGCGGGAGGCGCGCCGGCTCGGGCGCGAGCTCGCCCACTGGATCCGGGACGTGGAAGTGAGCAGCCGGAGCGATCGGGACATCCCGGCGGACCAGCAGGCCATCGACCAGCTCAGAAGCCTCGGCTACATCCAGTAGAGCCCGGCCACCCGGCCGGGTCCCGCACCGCAGCCGCCAGCATCCGGAGCGTCGATCGAGGCAGGTGTCCCGACCGGCCGGCACCCGCGCACTTCAATTTATGGCAGTAGAAAAGAAGATCCTGTCATGCTCACATTCGGACATCGGAAATTTGAAGGCCCGCTGATCAACGTAGGACTCCTCACCAGGCTCCACCTCCCAGGCTAGCCGAGCCCACCTCTCTCGGCGTCAGCCCGCGCTGGATCGAACCCGTGGGAGCCCGCCTGCGGACCTCGAGGAGACTTCAATGAGGACCCAGCGGTTAGACCCCGACCAGTACCACGAAGCCTACGGCATCCTCTGTCAGGACTTCCGGCTCTTCGGCGACGACGTCGGAGCCCCCTTCTCGGTGACCGCCTGCGTCGTCGGACCCGGGAAGGCGGCGAGGGCACACCGGCATCAGGAGCACGAGGCGTTCATCATCACGCGCGGGAGGGGGGAGATGAGGGTGGACGCGGAGACCCGGGAGGTCGGGCCGGGGGACGCGATCGTCATGGAGCCGTTCAGCGTCCACGAGCTCACCAACCTGTCGGACGAGCAAGAGCTCCGGTTCCTCGACCTCCTCTGGGAGCGGCTGCCCGAAGCGGCGGAACGCAACCGCGAGGCGCTCGAGAGCGGCCGGCGGCCCGTGCCCAAGACCACGCTGATCACCGCCACCCCGCCGACGCCGAACGGGGACCTTCACGTCGGGCACCTTTCCGGCCCCTACCTCGGTGCCGACGTCTACGCCCGCTATCTCTCGATGCGGGGCATCGAGGCCCACTTCCTCTCGGGAGTGGACGATCACCAGAGCTACGTGGAGTTCATGGCGATCTCCGAGGGCGTGGAGCCCGGGGAGGTGGCGCGTCGCTTCGGCGACCAGATGGAGCGGACGCTCGCCGGGGCCGGGATGGACCTCGCCCATCTCGCCCGTCCGGAGCGCTCGCGGGTGCACGCCGCCCTGGTGCGGGACCTGTTCCTGCGGCTCCACGAACGAGGTGCGATCGTGGAGCGCGAGGCTCCCACCCTCTACTGCGAGAGCTGCGAGCGCCACCTCTCGGAGGCCCACGTCCAGGGAAGGTGCCGCCACTGCAGCGCGAGCAGCGACGGCAACGTTTGCGAGACCTGTGGCTGGCCGAACGACTGCGTCGACCTCGTGGCCCCGCGCTGCCGCCGCTGCGGAGCCGAGCCCGTGAGGAAGAGCCTTCGGCGCCTCTACTTCCCCCTCGCGCCCTGGGCCGCGCAGCTGGAGGAGTACTTCGAGCGGGTCGAGATGGGACCCCACCTGCGCGCGCTGTGCGAAGAGATGCTGCGGGAGGGAATGCCGGACATCGCGGTCAGCCACCCGGTCGACTGGGGGATCCCCGTACCGCTGGACGGCTTCGAGAACCAGCGTCTCTTCGTCTGGTTCGAGATGGCGCCGGGCTACCTCGCCGCCACCCAGGAGCTCGCCGACCGCGTGGGTCTGGAGGGCGGGTGGCGGGAGTTCTGGTGCTCCGACGATCACCGGGTCGTTCAGTTCTTCGGCTTCGACAACGGCTACTTCCACGCCGTCCTCTTCCCGGCCCTGTTCATGGCCTACGATCCGGAGATCCTCCTCCCGGAGGTCTTCTCCACCAACGAGTTCTACCGCTACGAGGGGACCAAGTTCTCCACCAGCCGTGCCCACGCCCTGTGGGGCCACGAGCTGCTCGAGCGGGTGCCCGCGGACATGGCTCGCTTCTACCTGGCCCTCGATCGCCCCGAGACGGAGCAGCGGGACTTCTGGCTTCGCGAGCTCGAGGAGACGGTCGACCGGGAGCTCGCGGAAGGCTGGGACCCGTGGCTGCGCGAGCTGGCCACCAAGCTGCGCCGCGACTTCGGCGGCGCCGTCCCCGGCACCGGAGCCTGGACGGACGAGCACCAGTTCTTCTTCCAGGAGCTCCTGGGGACCCTCCGGGAGGCTTCGGAGGCGTACGGGGCGAAGTGGTTCTCGGCGCAGCGCGCCGCCCGCCTGCTCTCGGAGCTCGTGCGTCGGGCCCGCGCCTTCGGGCGGGCCGAAGAGCACTGGGGGAGGCTCCCGGGCCGCTACGAGGAATGGCGGACGGGAGTAGCCCTCGAGGTCCTGGCGGCCAAGGTGCTCGCCATGGTGGCGAGCCCCATCCTGCCCGGATTCGCGGCGCGGCTGTGGAGAGAGCTCGGCTGCGGCGACGGAGCGGGCGGGCCGGTCTGGGAGGACGTCCCGGAGCTCGTGCCGGCGGGCCAGGAGATCCAGGGGATGCAGGACCCCTACTTCGAGCGGATCGGCGCGCACGGCGCCGGAGCCCGAGCCGCGAGCTAGCTCGGCTAGTTCTCGGAGCTTGACAGCGGGGTCGCCCTGTGGGACGATCGTTGCCCGCCCGGGCCCGGGCGGTTGACAAACGGTGACGCGGGGTGGAGCAGTCCGGTAGCTCGTTGGGCTCATAACCCAAAGGTCGCAGGTTCAAATCCTGCCCCCGCTACCAACCTTTCCGACGACCAGTGGCCGCGCCTCCCGACACGGGATGAAGCGCGGCCGTTTTGCTTTCGAGGCCGGAGCTCCGTCAGGCTCCAGCGCGCGACCCACCACCCGCCTCAGGCGCCCTCTTCCTCCACTCCGAGCGCGCCCCCGGCCTCGAGTCCCTTCCCGCGCCCCACGGGCCGCACTCGCAGGCCGATCAGAAACACCCCCACCATGATCGCGGCGCCGATCCAGAACGGCGTCGGCACCCCCAGGTCCCGGAACGCGAGACCCGCCCAGAGCGGCCCGACAACCCGCGAGACGCCACCGAAGGTCTGCTGGACCCCCAGGGTCTGGCCGGTCTCGCGATAGCGGGCGCGGCCCGAGATCTGGGACGTCGTGGCGGGGAACAGCAGCGCGGTCCCGATCGGGATGAAGGCGGTCGCCAGCGCCAGGACCACGAGGCTCCACGGCATCGCCAGGCCCGCTTCGCCGGCCAGCGAGATCGCCACCAGGCCGGTGGCGACGGAGAGCGCTCCCACCCGCAGCGTCCGGACCTCTCCCAGCCGCCCCACCACCGGCCCGAGGATGGCGGCCCGCATGACGAACGACAGCCCTCCCACGTAGGTGTAGAACCAGCCGATCGTCTCGTCGGTGGCCCCGAAGCGGCGCT
>CAZIIB010000372.1:0-4593 GCA_964539125.1 uncultured Thermoanaerobaculia bacterium
CCTCCTCCCGTACGGGGGGATGGCTTACCCGGACGTCGAGTCCCTGCAGTCTGGCGAGACCCTTGCCGGTATCACCGCGTACAAAACGGTGCCGGTGGTCATCGACGCCGGTGAGAGCGCCCGCTCGTCGATAGGCGCTCTCGTCACCGGCGACTACTTTTCCGTGCTCGGTGTCGACGCCGCCGTCGGGCGGCTGCTGACGCCGGGCGACGCACGGCCCGGGGCGGAGCCGGCCGTAGTGCTCAGCCACGATGCCTGGCGCCGGAGCTTCGGCTCCGACCCCTCGGTGGTCGGCCGCGCGGTGCGGATCAACGGCGAGCCGGCGACGATCGTGGGGGTCGCCGAACCGGGCTTCAAGGGGATCCAAACGCTCGTCGCGCAGGCCGTCTGGCTGCCGCTGACACCCGAGCGGATCGACCTCGTCTTCGCGGCGCTCTTGGGCGACGACGCGGAGCAGGCGAATCCCATGCTCAAGAACCTCATGACCAACCGCGGCACCCCCTGGTTTGGCGCGACGGCACGCCTGGCGCCGGACGCGTCGATCGAACAGGCGCGCGCGGAGATCTCCGGAATCGGAGAGCGCCTGGCCAAGACCTTCCCGGACACCAACGCCGATCGCAAGCTGGCGGTGGTGCCGATGAACGACGTGCGACTCGCACCGGGCATGGACACGGTGCTCATGCTTGCCGCGGGCATGGCGCTCGGACTGGTCGGCCTGGTGCTGCTCATCGCCTGCACCAACGTGGCGAGCCTCGTCCTGGCCCGCTCGGCGGGCCGGCAGCGGGAGATCGCCACCCGCATGTCGCTCGGCGCCGGGCAGCGCCGGCTGGTGCGTCAGCTTCTGGTCGAGAGCCTCGTCCTCGCGCTTCTCGGCGGCGCCGGTGGCCTCCTCCTTGCACTGCTGTCCAACCGGTTCCTGAGCTCGATCCATCTGCTCCATCTGCCGGTTCCGGTGGACCTCGACCTGGACCTCGCTCTCGACGGCCGGGTGCTCCTCTTCACACTCGGAGCGGCCGTCCTGACCACGGTCGTCTTCGGCCTGATCCCGGCGCTCCGGACGACCCGGCTGGATCCGGCGACATGGCTTCGCTACGGGGTTGGTGGCCGGGATCGCCGGCGGCTTCACCGGGTGCTGGTCGTGGTCCAGGTGGCCCTCTCGGTCGTGCTGTTGATCGCCGCCGGCCTTACCCTGCGGAGCGTGATCAACGCCCAGAAGATCGACCCCGGGTTCGACCCGGCGGGGGTGGTCGTGGCCCACTTCAACCCTCGCCTCCAGGGCTACGGGGTAAGCGAGACCGGGTCCCTGCTCGAGCGGTTGGAAGGCGAGGTCGGAGCGCTGCCGGGCGTCCGCTCTGTCTCGTGGACCGATTTCCTGCCGCTCACCTGGGCCAGCTACAGCCCGCGCGCGGCACCGGAGAGCGAGTGGGGGGCCGATGAGGACGACTGGCGCCCGGTCGACATGATGACGGTCGCCCCCGGCTACTTCGAGATCCTGGGGATCGACCTGCTGCGCGGCCGCGGCGTCACCCGGCAGGACCGGGCCACTACCATGCCGGTGACGGTGGTCAACGAGGAGCTCGCCCGCCGGTTCTGGCCGGGTCAGGTGCCCCTGGGCAAGCGGCTGCGTGTCGCCGGCGACGAGCGGGAGTACGAGGTGGTCGGCGTGGTCCGCACCGGCAAGTACGGGACCCTCGGCGAGGATCCGCAACCCGCGCTCTACCGTGCCGCCGACCAGAGCCCGATCGGCAGCCCGACCCTGGTCGCCAAGGTGGACGGCGATCCGGCCGCGGCGATGGGGGCGATCCGCCTCGCCGTGCGCCGGGTCGATCCGACTCTGGCCATGACCGGGCTCGCGACCCTCGACCAGGCGACCAGCAACTCGCTCCTCCTGGCGCGCTCCGGGGCCTTGGTCTTCGGCCTCCTCGGCATGCTCGCCCTGGTGCTGGCCGCGGTCGGGATCTACGGCCTGATCGCCTTCACCTTCAGCCAGCGGACCCACGAGATCGGCATCCGCATGGCGATCGGGGCGAGCCGCCGGGACGTCACCCGGATGGTCGTCCGCGAGGGCGTCCTCCTCACCGGCGGCGGGCTCGTCCTGGGGCTGGCCGGGGCGGCGGCGGTCACCCGGGTGTTGCGCGCCGTGCTCTACGGCGTCAGCCCGACCGATCTGCTCACCTTCGGCGCCGTCACCCTGCTGCTCGGCCTGGTCGCCGTGGCGGCGAGTCTGGACCCCGCCCGCCACGCCGCCGCGGTCGATCCGCAGACGGCGCTGAGGGCGGAGTGAGGGCCGCGGCACGGCTGCCTGCCTCCGCGGAGCGAGGAGCACCCACGGCCCAAGGCGGAGGTGGCTACCCGGAGCTGGTGCCAGGCGCTTCCGCGGGCACCTGGGGAGAGGAGATCGAGAGAGCACCTTTCGGCGGCTCTTCGCCGGGTGCTCGTGTAGGATGCGCCCCGACCACACACTCGAACCCTTCTCCATGGAGGGGAGCATGAAGAGGACCTTCACGGGCGTCATCGCGGTGCTCGCACTGCTCGCCGGAGCGAGCCTCCACGCGGCGGACGATGATCTCTCCGATGTGCGGCAGGAGATCGCGAAGCGTCACGACGAGGCGGTCGAGCGCCTCCAGCAGTGGATCGCCCTGCCGTCGATCGCCGCCGAGAACCTCAATTACCCGGCGGGCGCCGAGCACCTGGCGGACCTGCTCCGCGACGCCGGCTTCCAGAAGGCCGTCGTCGTCGAGACCGACGGCGAGCCCGGCGTCTTCGCCACCCTCGACGCCGGCGCCCCGAAGACGGTCGGCCTCTACTTCATGTACGACGTCAAGCAGTTCGTCCCCGCCGAGTGGAGCTCCCCGCCCCTCGAAGGACGTCTGGTCGACAAGGCCGGCGTCGGCAAGGTGATCGTGGGGCGCGGCGCGGTGAACCAGAAGGGTCCCGAGTCGGCGTTCCTCGCCGCGCTTCACGCGATCCGCGGCGCGGGACGGACGCTGCCGGTCAACCTCGTCCTGGTGGCCGAGGGGGAGGAGGAGATCGCGTCGCCGCACATCGGCCAGATCGTCCACCGGCCGGAGGTGGAGGCCGCGCTGGCCAAGACGGTCGGCGTCTTCATGCCGTCGGCGATGCAGGACCTCGACGGCGTGGTCACGGTGAGCCTGGGCGCCAAGGGCGTCGTCGAGCTGCAGCTCGTCTCGAGCGGAGAGACCTGGGGGCGGGGGCCGACCCACGACATCCACTCCTCGCTCAAGGCGATGGTGGACAGCCCGGCCTGGCACCTGGTCAAGGCCCTCGACACCCTCGTCTCGGCGGACGGCAACACCATCACGATCGACGGCTATCCGAAGCCCCGGCCCCTGACGGCGGAGGAGACGGCGATGATCGCGAAGGCCGCGGAGCGGGGCGACGAGGCCACCGCCAAGGAGCAGCTCGGCGTCCAGCACTGGATCGACGACCTGGGGTGGGTCGCGGCGAACGAGCGGCTCGAGTCGCAGCCGACCGTCAACATCCAGGGTCTGGTCGGCGGCTACACCGGCCCCGGAGGGAAGACCGTCCTGCCCCACCGGGCGGAGGCGAAGATCGACCTGCGGCTGGTGCCCGGGATGACGTTCGACGGCGCGGTGTCGGCGCTCGAGGCGCATCTCGCGAAGCACGGCTTCGGCGACATCGAGGTGCATGTCTCCGGAGGCTACGACCCGACCACGACGCCGGCGAGCGCGCGCCTCATCCAGGCGCAGATCGCCGTCCTCGAGCAGGCCGGGATCGATCCGCTCCTCTGGCCGTGGAACGCCGGGTCCTACCCGGGGTACGTCTTCACGAATCCGCCGCTGGCGCTCGCCTCCGGGCACTTCGGTCTCGGCCACGGCGCCGGTGCCCATGCGCCGAACGAGTACTACGTCATCGAGTCGTCCAACCCGAAGGTCCAGGGCTACGACGGCGCGGTCATGTCGTTCGTCGAGTATCTGTACGAGCTCGCGAACTGAGGCCGCCGATGAAGCTCCAGGTCCTGATCCTGATCGCCCTGAGCACGACGTCGACCGCGTGCCTCCATCAGAAGCCCGTGGCCCGGGAGCAAGAGGTCCACGACGTCATCCTCCGCAGGGGCGTGATCTACGACGGCTCGGGCTCCCCGCCTTTCCGGGGAGACCTGGCGATCGACGGCGAGCGGATCACCGCGGTGGGCGACCTGGCGGATGCGACGGCGAGGCGGGAGATCGACGCCCGAGGCCTCGCGGTCGCACCGGGGTTCATCAACATGCTGAGCTGGGCGAACGAATCGCTCATCGCGGACGGCCGCTCGCAGTCCGACATCCGTCAGGGGGTCACCCTCGAGGTCATGGGCGAGGGCTTTTCGATGGGTCCGCTGAACGACGCGATGAAGAAGGAGCTCGTCGAACGGCAGGGCGACATCAAGTACCCCATCGAGTGGACGACCCTCGGCGAGTACCTCGACTTCCTCGTGCACAAGGGGATCTCTCCCAACATCGCCTCCTTCGTCGGCGCGACGAGCGTGCGCATCCACGAGCTCGGCTACGCCGATCGCGCTCCGACGCCCGAGGAGATGGAGCGGATGAAGGACCTCGTCCGCCAGGCGATGAA
>CAZIIB010000373.1:0-4591 GCA_964539125.1 uncultured Thermoanaerobaculia bacterium
CGGCCGGCACCTCGCCGCGCACCACCACGTCGGAGACCGCGAAGCGGCCGCCCGGGCGGAGCACCCGGAACGCCTCGGCCAGCGCCCTCTGCTTGTCGGCCGCGAGGTTGATGACGCAGTTGGAGATCACCACGTCGACCGAGGCGTCCGGCAGCGGAACCGACTCGATGTCCCCTTTGAGGAACTCGACGTTGTCGAGGCCGGCCCGGCGCTGGTTCTCCCGCGCGAGCTCGAGCATGTCGTCGGTCATGTCGACGCCGTAGGCCTTGCCCGAGGGCCCCACTCGCCGGGCGGACAGCAGCACGTCGATGCCGCCGCCGGAGCCGAGGTCGAGGACGACCTCGCCGGGGTGGAGGTCGGCGAGCATCGGCGGGTTGCCGCAGCCCAGGGAGGCCTGAAGCGCCTCGGCCGGCAGCCCCTCGGTCTCGGTCGCGTCGTAAAGGTCGCGGGTGATCGGATCGGGCTCCGGCGCGGTGCCCGAGCAGCCGCAACCACAGGAAGACCGGGCGCCGGCGTGGGCCCTGCGGGCCGCCTCTCCGTACTTCGCCTGCACGGCCTCGCGCAGGGACGCGGCGTCGGTCGGAGTGTCGGGGGTGGTGGGCTCGGTAGCGGGTGTCGTCATGGGTCGTTCCTTTCTCTTGGTTGTGTGGTGCAACTATATGCGGGTGACGACCCTTGCGCCCCGGCACTCGATGCAACCCACGCGCGGGCGAGGCACGGGCCGCAGAACTGGGTAAACTAGCCGGGACTTGGACCCGACGAATCTGTCGATCAGCCTGGAGGGGTTCCTGCGGGAGCTCGGCCTGGCCTGGCAGCGGCTGTCGCTCTATCAAGAGGGCCACCCTGCGCGCCACGAGGTCGTGCTCCGGGCCCACACCGTCCTCGCCGCCCTCAACGCGGCGCGGGGGGGCTTCGCCGTGGGGGTGGCCCAGGACGGCTTCGTGGGGAAGGACCGAAAGGTGGACGGCGGCCCCGCGGGCCGGATCGCGGAGAGCCTCTACCGACGCCACGTCGCCGTGGTCCGCTTCGCCGAAGAGACGAGCGTCGAGGATCTGAAGGCGTTCCTCCAGGCGGTTCCCAGGGGCCGGCCCCAAGAAGACGAGCCGCCCCTCTGGGAAGTGCTGCCCGCCCAGGGAGTCTCCCACGTGCGCCTGGAGCCGGTCGATCTCAGCTACGTCGAGTCCGCCGACGACGTCGCCGGCGAAGCGAAAGAGGCCTCCGAGCCGCTCTGGGACGGCCTCTTGCGGGCGGTCCTCGGCCAGCTCGACGCGGGCGACCGGATCGAGGAGCTGGCGACACCGAGCGCTCCGGACACCGACCGGTCCCTGCGGGCGGTGATCCAGCTGGTCGAGAAGGTGCTGGCCCGTCGGGGGATCTCGCTCGAGGAGCTAGGCGGGAGACCCTTCCCGGGAGCGAGCTCCGGCTCGGCTCCGGCTCGGCGCTCGGAGCAGGGCGGCGGCGCAGGTGGCGGAGCCCCTGCGGGCGCCGGCGGCCTCGTCGCCGCCCTCGGGGCGGCCCTGGGCGGGACGGTCGCCTCCCGCCTGTCCGGGAGCGGAAGAGAGTCCGGTCACGACGTGGTCGAGCTCCTGAACGCGCTCCCCGAGGCCCTGAGCCAGGTGGTCCTCGACCGGGCCCTCTCCGAGCTCGTGGCGCCGCCGGGAGGACTCGGCGAGGAGGCCGCGCGGGAGGACTCGGTACGCGCCGCCGGCTTCGGCGTGCTCTCCGAGAGGCTGCCGGCGGTCCAGATGATCGCCGCCCTGCGTCGGGTCCGCGCCGCGGGCGTATCCTTCTCGCCCTCGGTGGTGGCGCTGGTCGACGGTCTCATCGCCCACGCCGGACGCACCGCTCCGGCGGAGCTGAGCCCGGCCGAGCTCGCCGGTGAGCTGGCGGCGCTTTTCGGTGAAGACGATCCCGACCGCCGGCTGCCGCCGGACGAGGAGCTCGATCGTCTGGCCCTGGAGCTCGCCCGCCTACCGCCGCCCACCCAGCCCGATCCGGGGGCGGTGAGCCTGCGGGTCGACAGCATCACGGAGCGCCATCAGCTCGCTCAGCTCTCGCTGACCTTGCTCGACCTCCTCGACCGGCCGTTCCTCAAGCGAGCCGCCCAGGAGGCAGTGGTCCGGCGCCTCGGAGAGGTCTTCCGGAGCCTGCTGGCCGAGGGGGCGCTGGCCCTGGCGATGCGCATCCCCGAGCGGCTGCAGGAGCTGCGCTCGGCGGAGGCCACCGCCGGCGTCGCCGAGCTGGGCTTCGCGGAGCTGCGCAAGCCGGAGAGCGCGATGGCGTTCCTCGAGCGGCCCGACGAACTGCCGGCCTCGGCCGCCTCGACCGCCCTGCGGCTGGCCGAGCTCCTCGGCTACCAGGTGCTCGACGACCTGCTCGAAGCGATGTGCGAGGAGGAGGACCTCTCGCGGAGACGCCATGTCTTCGACCTGATGACCTCCCTCGGTCCGCCCATCGTCCCCCGAGCGCAGGCCCTGCTCGAGGATGAGCGCTGGTACGTGCAGCGCAACATGATCTCCCTGCTGCGCCGGATCGGCGGTGGGCTGTCGGCCGAGGCCGTCGGTCGCGGTCTCGCCCACGATGATCCACGGGTCCGGCTCGAGGCCCTCAAGGGTCTGGGAAAAGGGCGCGCGCCGGTGGAGCTGATCGAACGGGCGGTGAACGATCCCGACCCGAAGGTCGCCCAGGCGGCGGTCGCCGCGATCGGGACCTACCGTCTGGAAGCGGGCGTCGGGCCGCTCGTCGCGCTGCTCAAGCCTCGCGATCCATTCGGCCGCAACCGCGAGCTCCGGCTCCTCGCCCTCGAGACGCTGGGCAAGCTGGGGACGGCCTCCGCCCTCGAGGGGATCTCCCACCTCCTGCGGCCCTGGTTCTCGCCGGGAGGCGCCGAGGAGCGGCGGGCCGCCTACGCCTCGCTCGCGGGGTATCCGCCGGAGATGCGCCGGCCTTGGGTGGAGAAGGGCCGCTGGTCCTCCGATCCGGCGGTTCGGCGCCTCTGCCGGGAGATCCTCCAGAGGACGGGGGGCGCGGCGTGAAGCGGGCCTCGAGCGAGGAGCTCGGCCTCCTGATCGGTCTCTGCCGGGCGATCGGCGTGCGGGCGCTCTACCCCGGCGACCACCCGGCGGTGCAGCGCGCGGTGCAGCAGGTTCTCGCCGCTTTCGGGAGTTGTGTCGAGGCTCAGGGCGCGGAGGAGATCTCCTTCCTCATGCTCGGAGGCGAGGTGTTCGTCAACGATCAGCCGGTGCGGAGCGAGACCCTCCACCTCGCCCCCTTCGTGCGCACCATGGATCGGCTGGGGATTCAGCGGATGGTCCTGGGGGTGGGTCTGACGGCGGAGGAGACGACGCAGCTCGTGGGGAGCCTGAGCAGCGCCCAGCAGCTCCCGGAGCTCCCTCATGTGGAGGTGGGACGGGTGCGGGTCACCGGCACGGTGGCCGGCGGCGCCGAGGTCGTCTCCCCGCCGGCACCGGCCGCGCAAGGGGAGGAGGAGGGCGGCTTCGGCGAGTGGACTCTCGACCGAGCGCAGGAGGCCTTCGGCGCCTTCGCCACGAGGCGGGACGAGGGCGTCGGGCGCCTGGACAGCTTGATCTGGCAGCTCATCGAAGGGCTGGCGTCGACCAGCCGCTCGTTCCTTCTCCTCGCCCCGATCCGGTCCGCCGAGCGCGCGTTCTTCACCCACTCGCTCCACGTGGCCCTGCTCGCCCTCGCCCAGGCCCGGAGCCTGGGCCTCGAGGGAATCACTCTCCACGAGATCGGCATGGCCGCCATGCTCCACGACATCGGCAAGCTCAGCTTGCCGCGTCACTTGCGCGAGCGACGGGGCCGCCTCTCCGATCGCGAGTGGGAGCAGATGAAGCTCCACCCGGAGCTGGGCGCCGCGTGGCTGGCGGCCACCGAGGGGGCGCCCCGGCTGGCGATGCTGGTGGCCTACGAGCACCACCTGCGGTGGGACGGCAGGCCGAGCTTCCCGCGGCCGACGACGCCCCGGACGCCGAACCTGGCGAGCCAGATCACCGCCGTCGCCGACACCTGGGACGTCCTGGTCTCCGAGCGCTATCCCACGCCCGGTGCCGGCCGGCGCGCGGCGATCGAGGTCTGGCGCGAGCGGGCCGGCGGCGTCCTCGACCCCTTCCTGGCCGGCAACCTCGTCCTCCTGATGAGCGAGGCGGCCGGCCAGGAAGCCGAGGAGGCCTGAGGCTCCGGCGCCCGGCCCTACTCCTCTCCGGTCTGCAGGATCTCGTCGTCCACGATCCAGTGCCCTCCCTCGCGGAGGAGGTGGACCTCGGTGTGGACCTCGCCCAGAGGGCTCTTGTCGCCGGAGACGAGGAGCAGGGCGTGGTCCCCCGAGACGAAGCCGCGGGTCACCTTGTAGGAATCGGGATGGGAGT
Organism: uncultured Thermoanaerobaculia bacterium; assembly: GCA_964539125.1. Classification (GTDB taxonomy): domain Bacteria; phylum Acidobacteriota; class Thermoanaerobaculia; order Multivoradales; family DATKCC01; genus CAVUBL01. The sequence continues at coordinate 4,389 of CAZIIB010000373.1, forward strand.
CTTGGAGAAAGCTGATGAACGCCGAGGCGCGGTCCGCCAGGAAGCCCTGCCGGTCCTTGCCCAGGAGCGGTTTCAACTCGTGCAACTCGTGGTGCCATGTAATTAGAGGACCAACTCGCGGTGCCATGTAATTAGAGGACGGTGGTTGGAGCGGCCCGGGAGATGAACTGCCCAGATCGCGTCTTCTCCAGTACATGGGAAGA
>CAZIIB010000374.1:0-4570 GCA_964539125.1 uncultured Thermoanaerobaculia bacterium
CCCGCGTGTGACTCTTGTTCCTCCAGCGAACACCCTGGTGGGAGGTGGGGGATTCGAACCCACGGCCCCCTGCGTGAAAGGCAGGTGCTCTGACCGCTGAGCTAACCTCCCCGCCCGCCGAAGGGCTGCGATGATACCCGGGGCCTCGTGCGGAAGTCAACGCGCGTCTCGACGCCCCCCCGGGCTCTCGTTCGGGCTCGGGCTACAATAGACGGGCGACCCCTGGCCGGCCGCGTGACTCGCCCCGGCGGCCCGCAGGCACGGGGGCTCTCATCTGTCCCCGCGCTCGTCCGACCGGGGTCTTTCAAGCTACGACGGATCCGTTGTTGGACGCTGCTCACCCCAAGAACCTCATGAGGAGACAAGCCTCGATGCACACCCTACCCGACCTGCCTTACTCCTTCGATGCCCTCGAGCCGCACATCGACGCGAAGACGATGGAGATCCACCACGACAAGCACCACGCCGGTTACGTGAAGAAGCTCAACGCCGCCCTGGAAGGCCACTCCGACCTCCAGGCCAAGAGCGTCGAGGAGCTCCTCCGCGGCATCCAGAGCGTGCCCGAGTCGATCCGCACGGCGGTGCGCAACAACGGCGGCGGCCACGCCAACCACAGCCTGTTCTGGACGGTCATGTCGCCCAACGGCGGCGGCCAGCCCTCCGGCGACCTCGCCGACGCCATCCGCGGCACCTTCGACAGCTTCGACAACTTCAAGTCCCAGCTCACGTCGGCTGCCGGCGGAGTGTTCGGCTCCGGCTGGGGCTGGCTGGTGGCAGGCCCGGGCGGCAAGCTCGAGATCACGGCCCGATCCAACCAGGACAGCCCGCTGATGGACGGCCTGACACCGATCCTGGGCGTCGACGTCTGGGAGCACGCCTACTACCTGAAGTACCAGAACCGGCGGCCCGACTACCTGGCGGCCTGGTGGAACGTCGTCGACTGGGGCGCCGTGGCCAAGCGGTTCCAGGCCGCCGGCTGAGCCCTCCGGACCCGGCCGCCGAGGACCGTGACCCGTCCCCGGGACGCCTCCCGGAGCCCTCCCGGTCCGGCGGCCGGTCTCCCCAGACATAGAAAGGCGGCTATATCGTCGATGTAAATTTCCAATATACAGAAGTTTACACCTCTCTGCTCAACTATTGGGCAGTATGTTGCCAACCAGAGAGCGCATTTTCAAGTCATTTCCAACACCTGGCCGTAGAATGGCGCCTGTCAATCGAAACCTGTCCTACCGAAACGAAGGAGAGACGCGATGGCGACGCCCCTGGTAAAGGCAGTAGCGAACTTGGACCGGCACATTCGGCGGGATGACCGTCACCTGACCAAGTTCTTCAAGGCGCTCTCGGACGGAACCCGTCAGGAGATCCTCCGGCTCCTGGAGTCGAGTCAGCGCACCGTCGGCGAGATCGTGGGGAACTTCAACCTCTCCCAGCCGACGATCTCCCGCCACCTCTCGGTCCTCAAGGAGGCCGACCTGGTGGTCGATCAGCGCCAAGGGCAAAACGTCATCTATCGGCTGAACGACGAGGCCCTCTCGACCTCGATGCGCGAGTTCTTCGGGCAGTTCCAGAGCTGCCAGGAGAGCCTCCGGTAGCGATCTCCCCCCGCTCGCCGGCCTCCTGGGCTCCCGGGAGGCCGGTGCGAGCCGGCCTCCTCCCCCGGACAGGCCCGCGACAGCGCCCCTGGCCGGTCGCCGCGCGCCGGGTCCTCACCGGGCCGTTGGCGCCGATCCCCCCCACCGGTTACAATCTCGGCCGCCGGCCCGGCCCGTCCCCACTCCGGGCCGTTCCATCCATCGGCGGTGTAGCTCAGGGGTTAGAGCGAACGGCTCATAACCGTTAGGTCAAGGGTTCAAATCCCTTCACCGCCACCATTCGAGCCGTGGCCTCCGCGACCCTCCTCGACCGCACCCTCGACGCCTTCTTCACCCGGAGCGTTCCTCTGGAGCCGGGCGAACGGCTCGTCGTCGCCTTCTCCGGCGGCCCCGACTCGACCGCCCTGCTCGCCGGCCTGGCGCGCCTCGCCCGGCGGCGTCCGCTCCAGTTGCTGGCGGCCCACCTCGACCACGGCTGCGATCCCGCCTCGGGCGAGCGGGCGGAGCGGGCGGGCGCCCTCGCCGCGGCGCTCGGGGTCGAGCACGTCGCCGGACGTCGCCCCATCGGAGCGCGGCTCGGGCCGGGAGAGAGCTTCGAGGCCGCCGCGCGCCGGGTCCGCTACGGGTTCTTGGAGGAGGTCCGGCGCGCCCATGGCGCCCGGTTCATCGCCACGGCGCATCACCTCGACGACCAGGCCGAGACGGTCCTCTTGCGGCTTCTCTTCGGCAGCGGGCTCGAGGGGCTCTCCGGCATCCAGCCGCGCCGGCGCCACGTCGTCCGTCCGCTCCTCGGCCTGGGCCGCGCCGAGCTGGCCGCCAGTCTCCAGGGCACCGGGCTCACGCCTTCCGACGACCCGGGCAACCGGGACCGCTCGGCGGCCCGCAACCGGGTACGCCACGAGCTCTTGCCGGCGCTCGAGGCGGCGGAGCCGGGCACGGCCCGGCGCCTGGCTCGGCTGGCGCAGGCCGCGCTCGGCGCCCGCCGGGCGGTCGAGAACCGGCTCCGCGGCCTCCTGGAGAAGGGCCCGAGCCTCGACCAGCGGGCCTTCGCCGACCTGCCCGCGGCGCTCCGGCCCCACGCCCTCGCGCTCCTGCACCGCGCCGCCGGCGCTCCCTACCCCGCCAGCCGCGCCGCGTCCCGGGAGCTCCTGCGCCAGCTCTCCGGGCTCGGCGCCGGCGCCGGCACCGAGCGCGTCGGGTGCGACTGCCCGGGGGGGTGGCGGTGGCAGAGCACCGGGGACCGCCTGACCCTCGGCCGCGCCGGCCCCCGCGGACCGGCCGCTCCGCGGTTTTCATATACACTCAGGGCACCTGGGGAGGTCGAGATCCCTGAGCTCGAACTGACGGTGCGCGTGGAGCGGGGGCGGATCGCCCCGTGGATGTTTCGCGGCTCGCCGTGGCGCGCGGCGCTGGCGTTGCCCCTCACGGCCGGCGGCCGCCTGGGTGTCCGCAACCGCCGTCCCGGCGACCGGCTCCGCCCTCTCGGCGCCCCGGGCACCCGCAAGCTCAAGGACCTGCTGATCGACCGCCACGTTCCGCGCGAGGAGCGGGATCGGCTGCCCCTCTTGTGTCTGGGCGCCCGCATCGCCTGGGTGCCCGGAGTGACTGTCGACGAGGATTTCCGGGTCGCTGGAGACGGCGAGACCTGGATTGCGGAGGTGCTGCCGTGAGCGAAGCGCTGCAGGGCATCGAGCCGCTCTTTCGAGCCGACGAGATCGAGCGCGCCGTCCTGGACCTCGGGGCGCGCCTCTACCGGGAGCTGGGCGACGACGACCCTCTCTTCCTGGGTCTCCTCGGCGGCTCGGTCGTCTTCCTGGCCGACCTGGTCCGGGCCTACGAAGCGCCGGTGCGTTTCGAGCTCGTGCACGTCGCCTATCACCAGCCGGAGATCGCGGCGAGCGAGCTCCTCGCCATCCAGTACCCGATTCCGGTCGACATGGTCGACCAGGACCTCCTGGTGGTCAAGGACGTGGTCAAGAGCGGTGTCACCGAGACCTATCTGGCCGAACAGCTCCGCCAGAAGGGGGCCCGCCGGGTGCGCTTCGTCACCCTGATCGACATGCCCGACGAGCGCAAGACCGAGCTCGAGATCGACCACCACCTCTTCTCGGTCCGGGAGAACGCTCCCCTGGTGGGATACGGTCTCAAGCACCAGGGGCGCTACGGGAACCTCCCCTACGTCGGCAGACTGACCGGCGAAGGCCCGACGGGGTAGAGGGCGGTAGTAAACTGGGGAATCCGAAACGGGGGATCCCGGTTACCTGGAGTAGCCGTAACGGCCTTTCGGTACCAGCCTCCGATCCGGCCCGATCCAGTAGATCAGGCAACGACGAAACCGACCCGCAGGTGACGACGCTTTGAACTCGACGCTCAAGACCCTCATCCTCTGGATGGCGATCTTCCTGGTGGTCATCCTCCTCTTTCAGGCGCTCCAGGGCGGGATGGGCAACAAGAAGGAGATGACGCTCTCGGAGTTCAGCCAGGCGGTGGACAACGGCCGAGTCTCCAAGGTGACCATCAAGGGCGACGAGGTCCACGGCACCCTCCGGGGCAGCGAGGCCGGCGGCACCGCGAAGCCGGCGGAGTTCACCGTCCAGCTCCCGCCCAACTACAGCGGCGACGAGTTCTACGCCCGGCTGACCAAGCACGGCGTCGACATCAAGGCCGAGCCGGTCAAGGAGAACGCCCTCCTGGGCATCCTCTCCTTCTGGGCGCCCATGCTCCTGATCATCGGCTTGTGGATCTTCTTCATGCGCCAGATGCAGGGCGGCGGCAACAAGGCTCTCTCCTTCGGCAAGTCGAAGGCGAAGCTGTTGAACACCGCCGGCAAGAAGGTGACCTTCAAGGACGTCGCCGGCGTCGAGGAGGCCAAGGAGGAGCTCTCGGAGATCGTCGACTTCCTGCGCGAGCCCCAGAAGTTCCAGAAGCTCGGCGGCCGGATCCCCAAGGGCGTGCTGCTCATGGGCCCGCCCGGCACC
>CAZIIB010000375.1:0-4566 GCA_964539125.1 uncultured Thermoanaerobaculia bacterium
GCCGGCGAGCGGCGAGCCTTCCACCTGGTAGGCCGAGGTGGCGGCGCCCCAGAGGAAGCCCGGAGGGAAGGAGGGCTTGTCGCTCATGCGGGCAAGTCGCCGAGGCGCTCTTCGCTGGCGGCGTCGAACAGGTGGAGGGCCGCCATGTCGAGCTCCAGGTCGATCCGGGAACCCACCGCCGGGATCCGCTCGGGGCCGAGCTTGGCGATCAAGGTCTGGGCGCCGTGCTGGGCGTGGACCACGACCTCCGAGCCCAGCGGCTCGGCGAGGGCGACCTCGGCGCTGAGGCGACCTGCGCCGGGGGTGCTCCTCGGTCCACCCACAGGGGCCTCGCTCACCCGCTCCGGACGGATGCCGAGGACCAGCTCGCGCCCCGGCTCCCGGGCGAGGAGGGCGCGCGCGCTCTCGGGCACCGGCAGCTCGAAGCCGTCGCCGGCCAGCACCGCGCCGGCGCCGCCCACCCGCACCGGCAGCAGGTTCATGGGCGGGCTGCCCACGAAGCCGGCGACGAAGAGGTTCGCCGGCCGGCGGTAGATCTCGAGCGGCGTGCCCACCTGCTGGAGCCGGCCGTCGCGCATCACGGCGATCCGGCTACCCATGGTCATCGCCTCGACCTGGTCGTGGGTGACGTAGATCGTGGTCGTACCCAGGCGCTGCTGGAGGCGGACGATCTCCGAGCGCATCTGCATGCGGAGCTTGGCGTCGAGGTTGGAGAGCGGCTCGTCGAACAGGAAGGCCCGGGGCTGGCGCACGATGGCGCGGCCGACAGCGACCCGCTGGCGCTGGCCGCCGGAGAGCTCCTTCGGCTTGCGCCCGAGCAGGGCCTTCAGCCCGAGGACGTCGGCGGCCTCCGCGACCAGGGCGTCGCGCTGCGGCCGGGGCACCCGGCGCACCTTGAGGCCATACTCCAGGTTCTGGCGCACGGTCATGTGGGGGTAGAGCGCGTAGCTCTGGAAGACCATGGCGATGTCGCGGTCCTTGGGCGCCAGGTCGTTGACCACCCGGCCGTCGATCGAGATCGTCCCCTCCGAGACCGACTCGAGCCCGGCGATCATGCGCAGCACGGTCGACTTGCCGCATCCCGAAGGCCCCACCAGGACCATGAGCTCGCGGTCGGCGATGGTGAGGTCCACGGCGTCGACGGCGCTCGTGCCGCCGAAGCGCTTGCTCACTCCGCTGAGGACGATCTCCGCCATGGGCGCGGGGCCATTCTCCCACTCTCCGCGTTCTCCGGAAGAGGCGGGCCGCGGCGGGAGAAGCTACAATCTTCCGAGCCGTTCCCCTCGTCATCGTCTCTCGGAGGATTGGATGTCTCGCCAACGCGCTGTCGTCGTCCCCGCTTTCGTTGCCCTGGCCGCTCTGCTCGCAGCCTCGGCGGCGGCCGTCGCCGCCGATCCGCCGTCCGTCGACGCCGCGGTCGACCAGGAGCTGCCGTCCCTGGTCCAGACCTACGAGTCGCTCCACGCCGCCCCCGAGCTCTCCGGGCACGAGGAGAAGACCTCGGCCTTCCTGGCCGGCGAGCTCCGGAAGCTCGGGTTCACGGTGATCGACCACATCGGCAAGTACGAGGACCCGGACCTCGTCGGCTACGGCATCGCCGGGGTGATGAAGAACGGCGACGGGCCCACCGTCCTGGTGCGCACCGAGCTCGACGCCCTGCCGGTGACCGAGGCGACCGGGCTGCCGTACGCCAGCCACGTCCAGGCCCTGAACCCCGACGGCCAGACCGTGGGGGTGATGCACGCCTGTGGCCACGACATCCACATGAGCTCGTTCCTCGGAACCGCGCGTCTCCTCGCCGGTATGAAGGACCGCTGGCACGGCACCCTGGTGATGATCGGCCAGCCGGCCGAAGAGCTCGGCAAGGGGGCGGACGCCATGCTCCGGGACGGCCTGTACGACAAGGTGCCGCGGCCGGACTACGTGCTCGCCTTCCACGACTCCTCGGACCTGGCGGCGGGCACGGTCGCCTACTGCCCCGGCTACGCCCTCGCCAACATCGACTCGGTCGACATCACGATCCGCGGCGTCGGCGGCCACGGGGCGCTGCCCTCCCACACCAAGGACCCGGTGGTGCTCGCCGCCCAGACGGTCCTCGCCATCCAGACCATCGTCAGCCGCGAGATCTCGCCCCTCGACCCGGCGGTGGTCACCGTGGGGTCGATCCACGGCGGCGCGAAGCGCAACGTGATCCCCGACCAGGTGGTCCTCCAGCTCACCGTGCGCACTTACAAGCAGGAGGTCCGCGAGAAGGTCCTCGCCGCCCTGAAGCGCATTCCCAAGGGCCTGGCGATCGCCGCCGGCATCCCCGAGGACCGGATGCCGATCGTCAGCGTCTCGAAGACCGAGCGGGGCGACGCCACCTATAACGACCCGGAGCTCACGGCGCGGATGGCGAAGGTCTGGGAGAAGGCGTTCCCGAAGGGCCAGGTCGAGCAGATCCCGCCCGAGATGGTGAGCGAGGACGTGGGCCACTTCGGCCTCGACCGGCAGATCCCGGTGCTCCAGTTCCGGATCGGAGCGGTCGACCCGAAGCTGATCCAGGAGCACGAGGAGAGCGGCAAGCCCCTGCCGCCCCTCCACTCGTCCCTCTTCGCGCCGCTGCCCGAGCCCACCATCCGGGCCGGCGTCAAGGCCATGAGCCTGGCGGTGCTCGACCTCATGGGGAAGTGAGGGAGGCGGCGATGGATCTTCGGAAGCTCGTCAAGTGGCTCGTCCTCCTGCTGATCGTGGTCGTCGCCTGGAAGGAGGGCTGGCCCCGGCTCCATGCGCTGCTTTCCGAGTCTGTGCACGCCACCACCGCCGCAGTGGAGGACGAGGACCTGGCCAGCCGCTGCATCCGCGAAGCGGCCAATGCCGCCCAGGACTTCGGCGACGGCGTCTCGAAGTACGGCCGGAACCGGGCCGACAACTCCGACTGGATGCGCTTCGCGGGCCGGATCCAGCACCGGGTCGAGAGCACCCGGAACCTCTGCGACTGTCCCGGCGAAGCGTGCGAGAGGGCCAATTCGGCCCTCGTCCAGCTCGAGTCCCTGATCCAGCGGACCGACGGCATGGTGCGCGGCTCGACCGACGTGGTCTTCAACCCGGCGACCGACATGGAAGAGATCTACGACAAGCTCGACCAGGCCAGGTCCCGGCTCAAGGACGCCCGGGACGGGAAGTAGGCTGGCGGTACGATTTCGGAGATGAAGAAGCCCAGGAGAGGGCGCAGGCAGAATCCACGATAGGAGGAACAGGGTGTCGCGACGCTCCACGCTCGTTCTCGCGCTCGGTCTGCTGATGGTGCCCGCCGGCGCCTGGGCCCGGCCGGCTCCGCCGCCCTCGGAGGCGCCGATCGCGCTCCACGTCGACCTCACCGACGTGGCGCAGAAGGTGTTCCACGTCGAGGAGAGCCTGCCGGTCGCGCCCGGGCCGCTCACCCTGGACTACCCGAAGTGGATCCCCGGCGAGCACTCGCCGAGCGGCCCGGTGGGCAACGTCGCGGGGCTCCGGATCACGGCCGGCGGCGCGCGCGTCGCCTGGCGCCGCGACCTCGACGACATGTTCGCGCTCCACCTCGAGGTGCCCAAGGGGGCGAGCACGCTCGACGTGGCGTTCGACTTCCTCTCGCCGACCGAGGGTGGGCGCTTCGGGCAGAGCGTCTCGGTGACCGAGAACCTGGCGGCGCTGGAGTGGAACCAGGTGGTCTTCTACCCGGCCGGCCGCCCGGCGCGCGAGATCCTGTTCCAGCCCACGGTCGAGCTGCCCGCCGGCTGGCGCTACGCGACGGCGCTCGCGACCGCCTCGAGCTCCGGCGGGGAAGTGCGCTTCGGTCCAGCGTCGCTCGCCGAGCTGGTCGACTCGCCGCTGGTGGCCGGCGCGAACTTCCGCGAGGTCGAGCTCGCCGGGCCGCCGGCGCGGCCGGTGGTCCTCGACATGGTGGCCGACGCGCCGGCGGACCTCGAGATCACCGAGGAGCAGACGGAGCACTTCCGGGCGCTGGTCGAGCAGGCCAAGCGGCTCTTCGGCGCCGAGCACTACGACCACTACCGGTTCCTCCTGATCCTCTCCGACGAGTCCGGGCACTTCGGCCTCGAGCACCACCGCTCGAGCGACGACCGCACCTGGGCAAAGTTCCTCACCGACGCGGACTCGTTCGTCGCCTCGGCCGGCCTGCTGCCCCACGAGTACGTCCACTCCTGGAACGGCAAGTTCCGCCGGCCCGCGGGCCTGTGGACGCCGGACTTCAACCGCGTGCCGATGCGCGACGACCTGCTCTGGGTCTACGAGGGGCTGACCACCTACTGGGGCGACGTGCTCACCGCCAGGAGCGGCCTGCGCAGCGCCGGGGAGTACCGGGACGCCCTGGCGGCGAGCGCGGCCGGCATGGACCACCGGCCGGGGCGCACCTGGCGCCCGCTCCAGGACACGGCGGACGAGGCGCAGGTCCTCTACTACGCTCCCGGGGCCTGGCGGAGCTGGCGGCGGGGCACCGACTTCTACCCCGAGGGCGAGCTTCTCTGGCTCGGCGTCGACACCAAGATCCGCGAGCTCTCCGGCGGGGCCAAGTCCCTCGACGACTTC
>CAZIIB010000376.1:0-4556 GCA_964539125.1 uncultured Thermoanaerobaculia bacterium
CCCCGCAGCCAGAGGCGGCCCAGGGCGCCCAGGACGGTCGCCACGTCGGAGCCGCTCTCCTTGGGATGGCGGAGCGAGGTGAGGACGGCGCCGCCACCACTGTAACCCTGGAGAGAGGCGAGGGTCGCCAGGGTCCGCCCCGGGCCCACCTCCAGGAGCACCGGAGCGGGGCCGTCCGGGAGCCCGGCGCGCAGGGTCGCGAGGCCGTCGGCGAAGCGCACCGGCGAAAGGAGGTGACGGCCCCAGTAAGCCGGATCGGTGGCCTCGGCGTCGGTGATCCAGTCCCCGGTGACGTTGGAGACGAAGGGGATCCGGGGCGCCGACAGGCGGCAGCGGGCGATGCGCTCGACCAGCGCCTCCCGGGCCGGCTCCACCAGCGGCGAGTGGGCCGCCACCGCCGCGCGGACCCGCCGGTGCTCGACCCCGCGCCCGGCGAGCTCGGCGGCGAGGGCGTCGAGGGCCGGAGCGGGTCCCGAGACGGTGACCACCTCCGGGGCGTTGACCGCCGCCAGCGACAGGCCCAGCGAGGCGAGGCGGGGCGCCAGCTCCGCCTCGGGGAGCGAGACCGAGAGCATCCCTCCCGCCGGCGCCTCGGCCATCAGACGCCCGCGCTCGGCCACCACCTCGAGGGCGTCGGGCAGGGAGAACACTCCGGCCAGGCAGGCGGCCGCGTACTCGCCCAGCGAGTGGCCCAGGAGCGCCCGCGGCGCCACGCCCCAGCTCGTCCAGAGGGTGGCCAGGGCATGCTCCACGACGAACAGGGCGCACTGCCCCACCTGTTGGCCTGCGAGCAGGTGCTCGGCCTCGCCGTCGGCGGCGGCGGTGAGCACCTTCGAAAGGTCGACGCCCAGGCGCGGCTCCAGGAGCCCGGCCGCCCGGTCCACCTCGTCCCGGAAGACCGCCTCGGCGGCGTAGAGCCCCGCCGCCATCCCCGGGTACTGGGAGCCCTGGCCGGGCAGCAGAAAGGCGACCCGCGCGGGGCCCGCCGCGCCCACCCCCGAGGCCGCGGCCACCCGCGCCGGCTCCAGGCTCTCGAGGCAGACGGCGGCGTCCTCCGCGCCGCTGCACACGGCGATCCGCCGCTCGGGCAGTGGCGAGCGGCCCACCTGGAGGGTGTAGGCGGCGTCGGCGAGGGAGAGCTCCGGGTGGGCGCGGAGATGTCCCGCCAGGCGACCGGTGGCCGCCTCGAGAGCCGGAGCGGTCTTGGCCGACAGGACCAGGAGCTGCCACGGACGAGCCGTCCCCGACGCGGGCGCCGGGGTCGACGGGGGCGCCTGCTCCAGGACCACGTGGGCATTGGTCCCGCCCAGGCCGAAGGAGCTCACCCCGGCGCGGCGGGGCCCGGGACGGTCCGGGTCCGCCGGCCAGTCGGCGAGCTCGGAGGCCACGTAGACCGGCGAGGCGGCCAGGTCGAGCTTCGGGTTGGGCGCCGTGAAGTGGAGCGTGGGCGGGATGCGGCCGTTCTCGAGGGCGAGGACGGTCTTGATCAGGCCGGCGACGCCGGCGGCCACGTCCAGGTGCCCGAAGTTGGACTTGATGGAGCCCAGGGCGCAGAAGCCCTTGCGGTCGGTGGTGGCGCCGAACGCCCGGGTCAGGGCCTGGACCTCCACCGGGTCGCCCAGGGCGGTGCCGGTGCCGTGGCCCTCCACGTAGCCGATGGAGTCGGCCTCCACCCCCGCCACCGCCAGCGCCTCGGCGATGACCGCCGCCTGCCCCTCGACGGAGGGCGCGGTGAAGCCGACCTTCAGCGAGCCGTCGTTGTTGACCGCCGAGCCCAGGATCACGGCCCGGACCCGGTCGCCGGCGGCGACGGCGTCCTCCAAGCGCCGCAGCACCACCAGCCCGGCGCCGGAGGCGAAGAGGGTCCCCCGGGCCTCGGCGTCGAACGGCCGGCACCGGCCGTCGGGCGAGAGGATCGAGTCCCGGACGTGGCGGTAGCCGGCGCCCTGGGCGACGTTGACCGAGACGCCGCCGGCGAGGGCCAGGTCACACTCCTCGGAGAGCAGGCTCTGGCAGGCCAGGTGGACCGCCACCAGGGAGGTCGAGCAGGCGCACTGGACGGCGTGGCTCGGGCCCTTGAGGCCGAGCTTGTAGGAGACGCGGGTGGCCAGGGAGTCGGGGGCGTTGCCCACGATGAGCTGCAGCGGGTCGGTGCCGGCCGTCACCCGACGGTTACGCGCCAGGTGGAAAAGCAGGTAGGTGCTGAGCGTCGCGCCGGCGAAGACGCCCGCCGCCCCGGGCGGGCGCAACGGGTCGTAGCCGGCGTCCTCCAGGGCGTGCCAGGCGAGCTCCAGCATGACCCGGTGTTGCGGGTCCATGGTCTCGGCCTCGCGAGGGTTGACGCCGAAGAACGGCGCGTCGAAGTCGGCGTAGCCGTCGAGCTGGGCCACCGCCGGCACCCACGCGGGATCGCGGGCGAGCTCCTCGTCGACCCCCAGGCGGGCGAGCTCTTCCGGGCCGAGGCGCCGGATCGACTCGACGCCGTCGCACAGGTTCTTCCACAGCTCGCCGACGTCCCGGGCGCCGGGGAAGCGCCCGGCCATCCCCACGATGGCGATCTCGGTACCGGTCGTCTCTCGGCTCATGGCGTCGCGGCCTCCTGGGGCGTGCGGGGGTCGAGCCGATCCGGGCTCAGAAGGCCACCACCGTCTTGACCACCAGCGAGCGGCCGGGCAGGCCCACCCGGGCGTCGAAGGGCTGGAGCGGATCGGTCAGGTCCCGCAGGTCGTCGTAGACCAGGTAGAGGTTCGAGCCCGGGCGGAAGTCCCAGCGCACCAGGACCCGGAACCGGAAGTTCTGCTCGGCGTTCCACTGCACGGCGGTGCGGGTGGAGAACGTGGGCGAGAAGGCGTAGGTGACCTCGCCCTGGAAGAGCTCGTTGGTGAAGTCGCCCTCTCTCAGGTGGACGTCCGTGCGCTGGTAGCTCCCGGCGGTGAACAGGCCGGGCAGCGGCCGGTAGACGAGGGCGTAGAAGGTCTGGAGGTAGTCGCCGTCGTAGTAGTCCCCCCACGCCGCCCGCCCGGCGCCTCCCAGGGGCTTGGAGTAGTCGGTGTTGAAGCCGAAGAAGTAGCTCCGGAACGGGTAGGAGCCGGGCGGGATCACCACCCCCGGAGAGATCTCGAACGGCTCGGTCAGGACCTCCAGCTCGTCGAAGTACTTGAAGGCCACGCCGCCGTTGTTGTTGAGCCAGGTGTTGAACTGAAGGGTGTTGATGCGGGTCTCGAGGCGGTTCTCGCGGTCGGTGATGTAGTCGAGTCCGTAGGTGAACCAGGCCTGGCGGATGTTCAGCCGGTTGCCCGCCTCGGGCCAGAAGATCCGGTCGCCGTTCCAGCGGTACTTGCGGACGCCGATGCGGGGGATGAAGCCCAGCTCATCGAGGAAGTTGTCGCCGATCTCGGTGTAGGAGACCCGGGCGCGGTAGCGCTTGCTGTCCCAGTCGACGTCACCGTAGCCCGCCCAGGTGTCTCCACCCCCGCCGTCGAGGTCGGGGGTGTAGCTCTTGGCCAGGAAGCCGCCGGTCTTCAGGTTGTCGTTGAGCACGAAGTCCCAGTCCGCCCCGCCCACACGGTTGTACCCCGGCCCCGAGGGCTCGGTGGCCAGGCCCAGGACGCCGATCGTCGACTTGCCGAAGACCCGGCGCTTGAGGCGGGCCACCGTGTAGTTGGTCCGCGGCTCGCTGAACCGGCTGCCGTCCAGGTTCTCGAAGGCCTGGTGCTCGGTGGTCAGGCTGAGCAGGCCCAGGTCGTAGGAGCCCGCCTGGCCGGCGACCTTGGCGCCGCCCAGGACCGGGATCTGGCGCCCGCCGTCGGCGCTCAGGCCGATCCGTCGACTGAAGAAGAGCTGGGTCTCGGCGGCCCGGTAGGGCTCGGGGCGCTCGCCGAAGTAGAAGAGGTTGGCCCCCTCCAGGAAGAACTCGCGCTTCTCCGGGTAGTAGAGGGGAAAGCGGGTCAGGTTCACCTGCTGGTCGTCGGCCTCGGCCTCGGCGAAGTCGGTGTTGTAGGTCAGATCGGCGACCAGGTCGGTGGTCAGGCTCCACTTGACGTCGAGCCCGGCGTCGGCGTGGCCGTCGCCCGAGCGCTCCGGGTTCTGGTCGTCCCAGCCGCCGGTCACGTACGGCTTGACCAGGTAGCGGCGCCCGGGCTCCAGGTCCTTCATGCCGGTGAGCTCGCCGAACTGGGAGACCTTGTAGCGGGCATAGAAGCCGTAGTCCTTGGACATGGGCTTCCAGAACGAGGTCTCCCGGCGGCGCGGGATGATCCGGGCCACGTTGAAGCCCCAGGTCTGGACCTCGGCGCGGGGGAAGCGCAGGGTGCGGAACGGGATGGCGATCTCCACCGTGTAGCCGCCCGGGTCGCGGGTGGCCTTGCAGGTCCACAGCCCGTCCCAGTCCAGGTTCACGTCCTCGCCCTCGCTCCGCACCAGGGCGTCGACCTCCACGCCCAGGGGATTGGTGGCGAACAGGAAGCCGGTCCGGCGGTCCCGGTTGGTGTCCAGGACGATCTCGATGGAGTCGTCGTAGGTCAGGTCGCCGTCGCGGGTGAGGATGTTGGCGGTCA
>CAZIIB010000377.1:0-4534 GCA_964539125.1 uncultured Thermoanaerobaculia bacterium
TCAAGCGCAACGGGTGCACAAACACGGCGGCCAGCCGGGCCGAAGCCTGGCGGGCCGGAGGTCGCCCGGGGCGGGGCCTTGACGATCTCGCCTACGGCCAGATGCCGCGGGAGTCCGCCACGTGCGCGACGCGGCCGATCGCCACCATCAGGGCCGCGGTCCTGATGTCAATCATCTCCAGGCCGGTCCCTTCCAGCGTCTCGAGGGACTCGTTGACCTCCTTCTGCTTGTCGATCACCGCGTCCGTCGCCCGCTCCATCCGCCGGTTCAGCTTGGCGTTGACCTCGTCCTCGTCCCACTGCTCGTACTCGTTGTTCTGCACCCACTCGAAGTAGCTCACCGTCACCCCGCCCGCGCTGGCGAGGACGTCCGGGAGCACCGGGATGCCGCGGGAGAAGAGGATGCGGTCGGCGGCTGGCGTCGTGGGGCCGTTGGCGGCCTCGGCGATGAACCGGGCGCGCACCCGCTCGGCGTTGTCGGCGCGGATCTGGTTCTCGAACGCCGCAGGGATCAAGACGTCACACGCCGTGGTGAGAACGTCCTCGTTCGTCACCGTGCGGCTGCCGGGGAGCTCGATCACCGAGCCGGTGCGGCGCTTGTGCTCGATGACCGCGTCCGGGTCCAGACCGTCGGCAGAGAAGATGCCGCCCCGCGAGTCGCTGACAGCGATGATCCGGGCGCCCGCCTCGGCGAAGAGCTGCGCCGCGATCGAGCCGGCGTTGCCGAAGCCCTGGATCGCCACCGTCGCCCCCGCGACCGACTCGAGACCGGGGACGACCCCGCGTTCGAGCGCCCGGGAGGTGGCGAACAGACAGCCTCGGGCCGTCGCCTCACGTCGCCCCAGAGAGCCGCCCATGTCCACCGGCTTGCCGGTGACCACGGGAAGGTTGTTCTTTCCCGGGTGCATCATCTCGTACGTGTCGTAGATCCACGCCATGGTTCCGGCGTTGGTGTTCACGTCGGGGGCCGGCACGTCGGTGAAGGGGCCGATGTTGTCGCCCAGGGCGGAGATGAACCGGCGGGCGATCCGCCGCATCTCGGTGTCCGAGAGCTTCTTCGGGCTGCAGATCACGCCCCCCTTGGCGCCGCCGAAGGGCACGTCGACGACGGCGCACTTCCAGGTCATCCAGGAGGCCAGGGCGCGCACCTCGTCGAGGCTGACCTCGGGGTGGAAGCGCACGCCGCCCTTGCCGGGGCCTCGGACGTTGTTGTGCAGCACGCGATAGCCCTGGAACATGCCGACCGTGCCGTCGTCTTTCTCGATCGGGAAGTCGACCGTGATGGAGCGCATGGGCTGGCGGAGGAACTCGATCACGCCGGGGTCGAGCTCCGGCATGTAGCGGACCGCCTGATCGAACTGGTCCTGGGCGATCCGAAAGGAGTTGAGATCTTCGGTGGGTGGAGCTTTGGGAGTCGACAGGGCAGTCGTCATCACGCCTCCTAGAGAGGTCGTCGGTTGTGGCCAAACGCCGCCCCGCGGGCGGGGCAGCCCTTGGCTTCGAGTGTACCCGCGGCAGGCCCTTTCGCCGCCGCCTGTCGGGGTGGTCTGCCGGCTACCCGAAAGTGTCGAGGTGGCGCTCCCTGCCCACCACCTGCGGATCGAGGCAGAAGTCGTAGAGACGCAGGCCCCCGAAGAGGGAGACGACGTCGTATCCCTCGGCCCGAAGGCGGCGGGCGAGCTCTCGGGCGGTCGCACCGTCGTCGTCGAAGAGAACCGCCAAACGGCCCTCGCGAGGGCGCCAGCCCGGGCCGTTCCCTCGCTCCGCACCTCGGAAGGTGAGGCCCGAGGGCACCGAGCGGACGTCGACCAGCAAGGGGGGGGCTCCCTCGCGCAGGCGGCGGAACAAGGCATAGGGGGTGATCTCGACCTCGGGGTCGAGGTCCACCGGCGGCAGCGAGGTGCCCCCCGGAGGCGAGCCCACTACCCGAGCCGGCCCCGGTGGTCGGCCCAGACCAGCCCCGAGGCCACCTTGGGAAGGAATCGGGTCGACTTGGGGGGCAGCATGTCGCCCCCCGCGATGGCGGCCGCGAAGTCCGCCGGCTCCATCGGAGGAAGCCAGATCCCCACCGCCGCCTCGCCGGACGCGGCCATCCGCCACAGGACCTCCGGGTCGGATCGGTAGAGGACGGTGCCGTCGGTCGCCGATTCCTCCCCCAGGGAGAGGCCGGGGAAGAGGACGCCGTGGAGGAGCGCCACCGGCAGCCGGCGGGCGCCTGGCGAGAGGGCCGAGGCGGCGGGCGCCGCCGGGTCGAGGCGCCAGATCTCCGGCTCCCGGCCGGCGAGCCGCACGCCGATCGCCGGCGGCTCGGCGGCGGCGACGGCCGCGGCGAGCTTCCGGCCGTCCGCGGCTCGTACCGGCTCGCGCGCCAGGGCAAGGGCGCCGGCGCGCTCGAAGCCCGGATCCTCGGCCAGGGCGCGATGGATCGGCTGGATCTCCAGGGCCGGCGAGGCCAGGCTCGTGATCACGGCGAGCTTGGTGGCGGCGGCCGCCGGCGGCTCGTCGCCACGGCCGTCGAGCAGGCCGCTCTCCTCTGCGTAGCGCAGGGCGACCTTGTAGCGGTGATGGCCGTCGGCGATGGCGGCGGGCCGCTCGGCCAGGCAGTCGCGGTAGCGTTCGATCCTGTCCGGGTCGCTCAACCGGTACAGACGGTGGCGGTTGCCGAAGTCGTCAGTGTAGCTCGCCAGCGTCGCGACTCTCCTGCCGTCTCCGAGGTCCTCGGCGAGCAATCGGTCGAGCTCGCCCTCGTCGTCGGAGAGGAGGAGGACCGGCTCGAGATCCACCCCCATGGCCCGCAGCAGGGCGAGGCGGTCGGCCAGGGGCTTGGCCAGGGTCTCCTCATGAGGCCGGATCACCCCGCTCTCCGGGCGCTCGAGGCCCACGGCGGCCGTCAGGCCGAGGCGGCGGCCGCCGCCGGGCAGGTCGATGGCGTAGGGGTAGAGGGCGGGCGCCGCCTCCCGCCCGAGCACTCCCTGGCTGAGCCAGGCCGCGTGCAGGCGGGCGGCTTCCCGGTAGCGGTCCCCGGCCTCGCCGGGCACCGGCGTCGACAACCAGGCGAAGTGGTGGGAGTCGGCGGCGTGGAGCCGGGCGGCCGCCTCGTCGCCGATCTGGTCGTAAGGCGGGGCGGCGAGCCGGCCCGCGTCCCCGGAGCCCGGGGCGTAGGTGATGCCTTCGAACGCGTAAATCCTCATCGGTGCCCTCCGCAAACGGAGTGGGATTGTACCGGGTCCGGGACGGCTCGGCACAGCCAGGGGCACACCGGCGAGGCCGGGGCGGGTAGGCGCCGGCCGCGGGCAGCTCAGGGCAGTTGGAGCGGGTGGATGGGCAGCCCGCCGAGCTCGCCGCCGAGGGCGAGGAGGCCGGCCAGAGCGAGGAGGAGGACGAGCCAGAGGATGGCGGCCCACAGGGTGGCCCTCTTCGCGCGCTCGGCCTCCCACCAACTGCGGGGCCGGATCCCCTGGAGGAGGAAGGTGACGACTCCGGCGAGATTGATCGAGACCAGGTTGCCGGCGGTCAGGAGGAACGCGCCCGTCGCCGCGTGGAAGTGGCCCGCGCCGAGGAGGAGCCCCGCCGCGACCAGGGGCGGCAGCAGGGCCACCGCCACCATCACCCCGATGACCGCGCCGGCGAGCCCGCGGGTGAACGCCAGAGAGCCGGCGGCGCCCGCCGCCAGGGCGAGGATCAGGCTCTGGTAGTCGATGGCCGAGCGGTTGGCGAGAGCCGGGATCGCCGGGTCCACCGCGACCAGCATGCCGATCGCCACCGCGAGCGTCAGGGCGAGAGCGGAACCCGCGGCATTGGTGAGGGCCGCCTGCCAGGCGAGCTTGCGGTCCGCCAGGGTGGTCGCCAGCGCGAGGGCGACGTTCGGGCGCAGGAGGGGGGCGATCACCATGGCGCCGACGATCACCGCCACGTCGTTTCGGAGCAGGCCGACGGCGGCGACCACCGCGGCGAGGCCGGCCATGGCCAAGAACGTCGGAGAGATCCGGAGCCCGTCGGTCACGTCGGCGTAGAGCTCCTCGCGGCTGATCCGGTCACGGGCGGGCTCTTCCGCGCCCTCGGCCTCGTCGTCGGGAGGCGGTTCCGGCTCCTCCTCGCGAGGGAGGACCGCCTGGGTCTGGAGCACCACCAGGCGGAAGCCCTCGTGGTCGCCGAAGCGCTCCTCCACGCGGTCCATGAGCGCTTCGGACTCCTCGACCGGCACCAGGATGTCGGCGACCAGACGGCCGTCCTCGGTCCGCAGCAGGGCCACGGGGTCCGCGGCCTCGTCCTCGCGGACGAGGCTCTCGAGGGCGGGACGCTCGTCTTCGGGCACGATGATGCGGATCAGCCGAAGGGCCATGGGGCAGGGGGCTTCGGAGACGTGCAGAGTACTAGGCGGTACGGATTCGTGGGCTCTCCGCGGCGAGCCCCTCGAGCCGCCGCTCCAGATCCGGCGGCAAAGGCAACGGCAGGAAGGCGCTTTCCGGGTAGAGGTAGTCCTCACCGGAGTCGTCGATGACTCGAACGAAGCCTCGCGCCTCGGCGGCCTCGTC
>CAZIIB010000378.1:0-4533 GCA_964539125.1 uncultured Thermoanaerobaculia bacterium
CCGGCCCGGTCCCCTCGACGAGGACGATCGCTTCGTCCACCGCTTCACCCCGAGCGGCGAGCCGGGGGGCGAGGTGGCGGGCTACCGGGGAGCCGTGCGGGCCCTGGCGATCGACGCCGGGGACCGGATCTACGTCCACGACCCCGAGAACCGGCGCGTCGTCCTGCTCGAGCCGCGGAGCGCGTTCCGGGGCTCGGTGCCGGGGCCGCCGTCGGGCGTCTACTTCTCGCCATCCCTCGACAGCACCGAGCCCGGCACCCGCTGGCACGGGGCGATCGTCGAGGCCGAGGTCCCGGACCGCACGCGGGTGAGCCTGTCGTACGCCGCCTTCGACGACCCAGGCGAGTACCAGGCGGCGCTCGACGACGCCGACGCCACCCCGGCGGAGCGGCGCGACCGGCTGGAGAACCTGCTGCCGTGGTCGCCCCGCCTGACCGATCCCCACCAGGTACCGCTCGGCGACGCGCGGGGCCGCTACCTCGCCCTGCGCCTGGAGCTCGTCGGCACCGGCGAGGCGACGCCCCGGGTGCGCAGCGTGCGGGCCCGCTTCCCCTTCACCTCGTACCTTCGCTACCTACCCGCCGTCTACCAGGAGGACTCGCGGGGCAAGGACTTCCTCGAGCGCTTCCTCGGCCTGTTCGAGAGCTTCTTCGACGGCTTCGAGGAGGAGCTCGCGGGGCTCCTCAGGACCTTCGACGCCGAGGCGGTCCGCGGCGAGTACCTGGCGTGGCTCGGCTCCTGGCTGGCGGTGGCCGCCGACGAGGGCCTGCCCGAGGAGCGGCTGCGCACCCTCGTCGCGCGCGCCCCCGAGCTCTACCGCCAACGCGGCACGCGCCCCGGTCTCGAGGCGCTGATCGAGATCTACACCGGCGAGCCTCCCATGATCGTCGAGCACTTCCAGCTCGCCTGCGCCCAGGACCCCGAGGTGCGGGCGCTCCTCGAGCGGCTCTACGGCTCCGACCCCTACGGCTTCTGCGTGCTCCTCCTGCCCGGCCAGGTCGGGAGCGAAGAGGAGCGGCGGGCCGTCCAGCGCCTGGTGGAGGCCGAGAAACCGGCCCACACCTCGGCCGGGGTGCGCGCCCTCGAGCCCCTCGTCATCTTGGACTGGCATACCTATCTGGAGATCAACAGCACCCTGGGCGAGCCCACGTCACGCCTGGACGGCGGAGCCGCCCTCGCCCGGGACGCCGTGCTCCGGGACACCGATGAGGCCTCGCGGATCGAGCTGAGCTCGAGGATCGACCGCGACGCTTCGCTGACTTGATGCGGCTCCACGGAGCGGCACGACAGAACGAATGGAGGACCTCATGGCGGACAACGGAAACGGACAGTCGGGCTGCTCGCTCGCCCCGTTCGAACGGGAGAGGTACTTCTCTGGCAAGATGCTGACGGCGCGAGGCCTGACCAACGAACAGAGCTACCTGAACGCCAAGCGGCAGCTCGTGAACCGCCTCGGCCTCGGCCAGGGCACCGTCTGCGGTCTCCACCCGAGCCGCGACGGGGCGGGCCAGACCCAGGTCCGGATCACGGCCGGGGTGGCCCTCGACTGCTGCGGCCGCGAGATCGTGGTCCCCTCGGACGAGGTTCTCGACCTCACCGAGCTCGAAGGGGCACCCCGGGACCTGGGGGCGGGCGACGAGAGGAGCCTCCTGCTCTGCCTGCGCTACGACGAGTGCGAGCGCGAGCCGGTGCCGGCTCCGGCCAACTCCTCGAGCTGCGAGGAGACCTGTCAGTACAACCGAATCCAGGAGGGCTACCGCTTCGTCCTCGTGGACCCGGATTCCGTGGCGGCCCAAGCGGAGGAGGCCTGCGACGCGTGGGAGACCCGCGAGACCGTGCTCGAGGCCACCGGTCTCACCCTCGAGCGCGTGGCGCCCGCCTTCGCCCTCCCGGGCGAGCTGGTCCGCGTCCGGGTCATCGCCACGACCGCCGGTGGGCTGCCCGCGGTGACCCTCACCGAGACGCTGGGTGCCCTCGAGGCGGTCGAGGGGCTCGACGACTCCGGCGCCCTCGCCTTCCCGGCGGCGGCCGACGGCGAGCGCTTCGAGAAGAGCTACCTGGTGCGCACGCCGGATGCCCCGGAAACGGGGACGATCCATGCCGCTTTGCTCACGGTGGGCGGCCAGGGCCGGACGCCGGCCGACGCCACCACCGAGATCGCCGTGGCGGCCGAGCCGATCGCCGAGCGCGTCGTCGAGCGGCTCTTCGCCGGACGCCTCGCCCACTGCCCCGAGTGCGGCGCCGACCACTGCGTGTTCGTGGCCGAGCTCACCTTGAGCGGCGATTCGACGCCCTTCGAGATCACCCGCCTCGAGCCCTATCCCCTGGGCCAGTACGTGCTGAGCACGGCGATCCTGTTCCAGCTCCTGGCGTGCGCGGAGAAGCGGCTCGGCCCGCAGGGGCCGCAAGGCCCGCCGGGTGATCCTGGACCGCAGGGCGCCCAAGGCCCTCAGGGACCGCCGGGCCCGCGGGGCCCCCAAGGACCCCAGGGACCGCCGGGCGCCGACGGCGGGGCGGGGAGCGCGGCGCGCACCGGCGTCGTCTCGATCCAGCTCAACGCCAACGGCATCGGCGCGGCCCGGCGCATCGCCTCCGGTTTCGACCACAGCCGCTTCTGCGTCTGCCTCGGTTTCGAGCCTCCCTCGGCGACGACCGGCAACGCCAGCGTGCTCTACGGCCCGCCGGCCCCCGGCGACGAGACGCCGACTGTCTTGCGGGCGCGGGTCTTCCTGGAGCCTGCGGGCCTCGTCGGACGCTTCGACATCGAGGCCTTCGGCCCGGGCAACCAACGCCTCCAGGTCCACTGGACGGTGGTCGAGGCGGAGCTGGTCGGCTCCGGCGGGTTCCCGACCTTCACCCTGCCGACGCTCACGATACCTACGGTCGTCCTGCCCACGGGGCCGACGATCACGCTGCCGACACGGCCGACGATCACTCTCCCCACGGGCACCCTCCCGACGTTCACCGCCACCCTGCCGACCAACCCGACGTTCACCTTCCCGACCTCCGTGACGCCGACCGCCACCTTCACCCTGCCGACGAGGGTGTTCACGCTGCCGACCGCACCGACGCTCGTCCTGCCTACGCTCACCGGTCCTCGGCTGCTCAGCCCGAGCGTGGTCGGCGGAGGAGTCACCGTGCCCGGCAGCTTCACGATGCCCGGCCCGGGCGGAGCCGGGGCCGTCTTTCCGGTGATCCTGGCGACCGGTGCCGCGGAAAGCGCGCCGGGGCTCGAAGCGGTCGAGGGGATCGGACCGGCGCGGAGCAAGCGGCTCACGGCCGCCGGAATCGGGGACGCCGCCAGCCTCGCCGCCGCCAGCGAGGAGAAGGTGGCGGGTGCCCTCGGTCAGACGAACACGGCGCGGGCCCGGGATCTGATCGCGGCGGCCCGCCGGGTCGTGGAGGGCGGATGAGAGTCCTCTTCGTTCACCCGTCCCACCCGAGCCAGTTCACCCGCATCGCCTACGGCCTGGGGAGCCGGCCCGGGTGGCGCTGCGGCCTCCTGGTGAGCCAGGACTTCGCTCCGGTGATCCAGGCCGAGAACCCGCCGATTCCGGTCTACGGCTTCCCGGAGCCGGCGCCGCCCGGCGACGCCACCTTCTACCTCCAGGGCCTGGAGCAGGGGCTGCACCGGGCGGCCGTGGTGGTCGAGTGCCTCCGCCACCTCCAGGAAGACCCCGGGTTCGACCTGGTGGTGGGCCACGCGAGCTTCGGCACCACCTTCTTCGTGCGCGAGATGCTGGGGGTGCCGGTGGTCTCGTACGTGGAGCTGCCGGGCCACCTCGGCCTCTACGCCCGGCGCGAGTTCCCGGCGGGCTGGGCCCACGCCCTGATCGACCTGACCCACCGGGCCCTGATCCACGAGAGCGTGTTGCGCTCGGACCTGTGCATCGTGCCCTCCCGCCACGCCCGGGGGCTCTTCCCGGAGGAGCTACGGCCCAAGGTGCGGGTCCAGATGGAGGGCTTCGAGCCGACTCCGCCCGCCGGCGACCGCGGTGCGCTGCGGCGCGAGCTCGGTCTGCCGGTCGAGAGGCCGATCGTCGGCTTCGCAGGGCGCAGCCTCGAGGCCGTGCGCGGCTTCGACGTGTTCGTGCGCGCGGCCCGGCGGATCCGACGGGAACGCCCCGACGCCCGCTTCCTGGTGATCGGCGACGAGCAGACCCTCTACGGCAACGAGACCGCCTACCTCCAAGGCGAGAGCTTCAAGCAGCGGGCGCTGGCGGTGGACGCCGACGCGGCCGACGGATTCCTGTTCCGGCCGTTCATGGAGCGCGAGCGCTTCGTCCGGCACCTCCAGGCGATGGACGTGATCCTCTTCCCGATCTTCGAGGGCGCCGCCAACTGGGGTCCGTTCGAGGCGATGGCGGCCGGCCTGCCGGTGATCGCCTCCGACCGGTGCTTCCTGCCCGAGGCGATCACCCACGGGCGCGACGGCTTGCTCCTCGACGCCGAGGACGACGAGGCGTTCGCACGGAGCGCGCTCGACCTGCTGGCTCACCCCGGGCGGCGGCGCCGGCTGGGCGAGACCGCCCG